>DATEEW010000342.1:0-3477 GCA_035280965.1 Burkholderiales bacterium | reverse complement strand
TCGCAAATCACGCACGCAACAATGCGACGCGCAGCCTTAGGCGACGCGTCGCTCCAAACGTGAAGATAGCATGCAGAAGAAGGCCGCCCAAGGCGGCAGAGAATCAAGCGGCTTGAGGCAGTGCGCGCGAAGCGGCGTGCTCGTCGAGCACTTGCTGCGCTGTTTGCGCGCAACGACCGCAATTGGTTGCGACACCGAGGCAGCTGCTCAACTCACTCATTGAGCACGCACCTAAATCCGCGCACTGGCGAATTTCGCGATCGGTAATGGCATGACAGACGCAAACGTACATGTGCAACTCGGGCAAATGCGATTCGTAATGCGAACGATTATCAACAAATACTTTTGGCTTTGCAAGTCTCAGTTGCCTATTTTTTCACCTTTTTAACAATAGCGGCCAAACCCAATACAAATCATATCGATAACTGTCTTCAACAAAGCAGATTGAGGCTTGGGATTTGACTTGTTTAATGAGAATCCTTATCATTTACATCAATGTCAACTGAGCTAAAAACTGAAAATTTGTGCCCGCTCCCACCATATGGAGTGGCAACGGGGGCGCAAGCTTCGCCGGCTCAAAGCACGGTAAGTAGCGAAACCCTGCTGGGACCTCAGGGCGAACTTGTCATCGAGCACCGCGGACGTGCCTACCGACTGCGGATTACCCAAAGCGGAAAATTAATTCTGACCGCTTAACGCGGATGGGCGAGCTACGACGTGAATAAAAAGCCGATGTACGGTCTACAAGCCCCGCGCACCCGCGCACCCGGTTTATTGCTCGCCGCCGGTATGCATGCTGCGGTGATTGCGGCGGTTTGGAACTATCAGCCCACCAACGCATATCAAGAAACCAGCGCACCGATTATGGTCAGCCTCATTACCGCGCCCCAAGTAGCGCAACCCGTAGTGACGCCGCCCGAACCACCGAAGCCCAGACCCGTTACCAAACCGCAGCCGCCTAAAAAAACGCTGCTTAGCACCCCGACTCCTGCTCCCGCCGCTTTCGAAACCGCGCCGCCTCCCGAGCCGACACCACCGGTGCAAGTGGCCACTACGGCGCCAGTGAAGGAAGAGCCCGCGCCGCCGGTGCAATTACCTATATTCAATGCCGATTACTTGCGAAACCCCGCGCCCGTCTATCCCCCTCTTTCCCGCCGCTTGCACGAACAGGGAAAAGTGATGTTGCGCGTCTTCGTCGGCTTGCATGGCCAACCCGAAAAAATTGAACTGGACCGTTCTAGCGGATCCGAGCGGTTGGACCGCTCGGCCCTCGAAGCGGTAAAGCAGTGGAAATTCGTACCCGCGCGCCAAGGCGACACACCAGTGGCCGCGTGGGTACGCGTACCGATCTCCTTCTCTTTGGAAAGCTGATTCATGGACCCGCAACAAAGCGTGGGCTTCGCCCATTTCCTGGCGCAGACCGACATCGTCGGCAAAAGCTTGTTCGTTATTCTGGTGGTGATGTCGCTTGCGACTTGGTACCTCATTCTCGCGAAAAGCTTGCAAGCCTCATTGGCGCGTCGACGTAGCGGCCGCTTCCTCTCCTCCTTCTGGAACGCGCCCTCTTTAGACGCAGTGGAACGACAACTGGAACATCAGCACCCGGACGAGCCTTTTTCGCATCTCGCCTATCACGCGATGGTGTCCTCTCGCCACCACGCTCGGCATGGTGTGAATCGTCTCGACGAAGCGGGCACTGCTTCGGAATTTTTGACGCGTTCGATCCGCCGCGTCATTGATGAAGAAACGGCAAAACTGGAATGGGGTCTCACCGTTCTCGCTTCAGTGGGTAGCACCGCTCCTTTCGTCGGTCTGTTCGGCACGGTGTGGGGTGTGTATCACGCGCTAGCAGCCATCGGCATCTCCGGCCAAGGCACACTCGACAAGGTGGCCGGCCCGGTTGGCGAAGCGTTGATCATGACGGGCGCCGGTCTCGCCGTCGCGATTCCAGCAGTGCTGGCTTATAACGCCTTCGTGCGCTCCAATCGAGTCGTCCTCGCAAAACTCGATGCTTTCGCGCACGACGTCTACGCCTTCTTGACGACCGGCGCGCATTACTCTGAAAACGATGCGCCGCAAGTGAAACGTGCCCCCCAAATTATTAAAGGCGCCGCTTAAGCGGGGAGACAAAAAATGGCCTTCGGCAGTTTCAACAACGGCGCGATGGGGTCGCGTCCACAGGCGGAAATCAACATGGTTCCGCTTATCGATGTGATGCTCGTATTGCTGGTGATTTTTATCGTCACCGCACCGCTGCTTACGCACGCCGTGAAAATCGATTTACCTTCCGCAAGCAGCAAGCCAAACGAAATGAAGCCTAGTCACGTCGAAGTCGCGATCGACGGTAGCGGCGTGATTTTCTGGAACGGCGAAAAGCTCGAACAGGCAGCCTTGAGCGCGCGCTTGCAACAAGCAGCTGCGCAAACACCGCAGCCCGAATTACATTTGCGCGCAGACAAAACCACCCAATACCAGGCGCTCGCCGAAGTCATGGCCGAAGCAGCCAAGGCAGGCGTGAGGCGAATCGGTTTTATCTCAGATCCGTCGTCCAAAAAGTAGATTCTGCCTCGGCCCGCGACAGTCTCGCGAGTCGTTAAAACAACTCGTCAGCCAGCCATCCCCTCTGGAAAGCCAGCCAGCAACACATAACAGATTGAGCGCCTCGCGCGTCCCGATCATGGCTTACAGAGAGAAGTGCTGTGCAAAAGAATCGTTTAGGGAATGGGCGTTGGCGCGACTTCCAGTCCGACTCTCCGCTGCATCGACACGGCGATTCTCACTTCACCGCGTATGGCGGGTACCGGCGGCGAAGCATGGTCTTGATTCCAAGATGCTTGTACAGAAGCCGTAAACCATGACCGCTAAATCTCTCCGTGCCTGGGCCTGGATCCATAAATGGTCCAGCCTGATTTGTACGGCCTTCATGCTGCTGTTATGCATCACCGGCTTGCCGCTGATCTTTCATCACGAGATCGGCCATCTGCTCGGCACCGAGACAGAGGCCCCCGAGATGGCGCCCGGCACTCCTTATGCGAGTTTGGATGCAGTCATGGCTACTGCACGTGCACAGCATCCGACGCTGCATCCGCAGTTCCTGTTTCGCGACATCGATGAAACCGAACTGTGGACGGTGAGTTTGGCGGAAACACCTGCCGCGGAGGAAGCGAGCGCATTTGTGACGGTGGATGCGCGCACAGCCCAACTGCTTGCACAACCGAACTTCAATGAAGGCTTTATGTATGTGATGTTCAAGCTCCACGTCGACTTGTTCGCCGGATTACCGGGAACTCTGTTCCTGGGTTCGATAGGCCTACTGCTGGTCGCCGCAATCGTGTCCGGCTTGGTGTTGTACGCGCCTTTCATGCGCAAGGTGGATTTCGGAACAGTGCGACGCGACCGCTCCATACGCATCAAATGGCTCGACTTGCACAATATGCTCGGCATCGTGACGCTCGCATGGTTGTTCGTTGTCGGCCT
>DATEEW010000341.1:0-8285 GCA_035280965.1 Burkholderiales bacterium | reverse complement strand
TATGGAAAAAGTAACGGCATATAAGCCGGAAGACGTTGAAGCGGGAGGACGTCTGGAGCACTTGGAACGCGCCGCGAACCGTAGCCACGATCGGCAAGCTTTAGCCGAGGGACGATACGATGAAATCATAAGTTATCACTGGAGTATTTGGGGGATGCATGCCGCCAAATTGACTGCTTTCCGCTCGACCGAACACCCCGATCCATATGGAGCCACGGACGCGGAGCTTAAAAAAGAGGCGATCGCCATGATCAAAGCGCATCCACTGGACCATTTGGTGATGACGCTACCGTTCATATGGCGCGGAGCACCTTTTCTGTTCCCCTTGCTCCTATATACCCTCTACTACGCATGGCGCCGGCATGAAGCCTCCCTAGCGGCCTACGTATTGCCATCGCTTGGCTTGATCATGTTTCACGCGCTCCTCAGCCATTTCATTCCCCGCTATGCGATATCAAACGTACCCATTGGAGCAATTTGTTTCGTGCTTTTGCTGCACCGATGGGTGGCATCTCGTAATCGAACGACGCGCTCTGGAGAAACAACCCAAAGCACAATAAGGTCGGCCTGATTGATTGGTATCAACATGAAATTTTGGCTTCATTCGTTGAACCGTCGCGAAAAGTGGTGCATGGCGTTAACCGCTCTGGCGCTGCTATGGGCGTGGACGTTTCTTCCCTCCGGTTCGGTGATCCATCGGGACGCCTTGCAAAACCTAACTGCGGCTTACAACCTTAGTCACTATGGCGTAATGTCATTGGACCAAACGGGCACAACGCTCGAACCGACCCTTGAACGGGAGCCTGTTCCAATTTTCGCGCTTGCAATCCATATGAAGGCCCTTGGTCCTTGGATCGGCGACAAGAAAATCGAGGCCCTCCAGGAAGGCGGTGACGCCAGGTTATTGAAATATTCAAATCTATTTTGGGGCGCCCTCCTCGTCGTCATTGTGGTTGTAAGCACGGTTCAGTTTACGCGCTCGATCATTGCGATCTGCGCCGCGATATGGCTAAGTCAAATCGGAATCGGTGCACATTACGATACCCTCCTCTCGGAATTGCCGGCGGCCACATTGCTAACGCTCGCTTCCTTTTTGCTATTGCGAGCCTTACAAACACAGCGTAGGCGGCTTTTCGTTTTTAGCGGCCTTTGTTTTGGGCTGTTATGTCTGACCAAAGCCTCTTTTTTGTATGTTTCCGCGGTTTTCATATTCTTGCTGTTAGTGTTTTCTTTTTGGCGGTCCACACGTTCCAAGCCGGTCGCGAGAACGAGTGATGTGCTTATGCTCGCTATGTGCATCGCGGTTTGTGTGCTGCCATGGATGACACGAAACTATGTCGAATTGAACACCTTCAAAGTGTCCGGAAGAGGCGGCGTTGTGCTTTACACGCGCGCGCTAAAAGACCTCATGACTTGGGAAGAGTACAGAGGAAGTTTCTATGCTTACGCGCCGGTAGGCGTCCAGCAGGTTATCGGATTAATGAGCGGATACTCGAAAAACGATTTAGCCGAAGGGGGAAGTCTGGAACGTCTGAACAGAAGGCGCAACGAAGCAGACAAATTCGCGGCAGCGGCGGGGGAGCCCGAACGTGCGCTGAGTTTTTATCCGAAAGCGATGGGTACAGAACAAGCGCTGATTAATCGATATGCCGGCGAACCCAACGCGAAAGATCTGGTCGACGCCGAACTCAAACAACAGGCGCTGGAAATCATCAAGGAGCATCCTTGGCGCCACGCCGCACTCATCTTGCCCTTCCTGTGGCGGGGTGCGCCTTATGTGACGCCAATCCTTTTGGCTTTCCTTTTCGTTTTTGGGTTCCGAAAAAAAGATCCCGCCATGGTTTGGTATGTCATGCCGGCTCTGGGTTTGATCGGATTTTATGCGGTACTGACGCATTTCATTTCTCGTTACGCCGATCCGATTGTTCCGTTGGCCGCGATCTGCTTCATTGCACTGCTTTATCGCAATAAACGCACACCAGATGTACGGTAAGGCGCCGCGCGCTAACCGCATAAGCACCCCGCTTCGCAGGCCGCATCTGCGTTCGAAAATTCCCTTGAACCGAACACGCTTGTTCCGGTTCGTTACAATGGCTCCAGAATGATATTCAAACGCTGGCGGACACTTTAACGCGGGCCTAATCCGCAGGGCAACGCAGCGCGCCGAAAAGTGTTGCCGCATCACGACGCCGCAGAGTGTCTTTGCATGGGGAGGGACCGATGGAAGCGAAGCGATTAAGAGCGCTCAAGCGCGCCTTTACCTATTTGGTCGCGCTGATTGTCGGTGCCATATGGATCGGCGCGCCTAGCGATGCCCTGATTGAAAAAGACGCCGAGCAGAATCTGGCCATGGCCTATAACTTCACCCATTACGGCGTGATGTCTTTGGATACCGACCGCGCGCCGGAAAACTTGCGCCCCAGCCGCTATCGCGAACCCCTGCCGGTTTTGCTCCTGTCAGGTTATCTGCTCGCGCTCGATCCGGTCCTGGACGGAGATAGCTTCGATGAACTCCTACGCGGAACGAATGCACGGTGGTTGAAGTATTCCAACATCCTGTGGGGTGCGCTTCTGGTCGCAACCATATTTCTGACCGCGCGCACCTTAAGGTTGCCTCCATGGTTCGCAGCGCTCGCCTTGCTGCTCGCGCATATTCCGCTGGCCGAACATTACGGCACGCTGTATTCGGAAATTGCGGGCGCGGCCTTGATTGCACTCGCGTCCTATGTCGCCTTGCTTGCTGTGCGGGATCGGCGCTTGACTCTCTTTTTTCTTGCAGGCCTTTCCTTCGGCGCGTTGATGCTCACGAAAGCCTCTTATTTCTATGTCGCGATCGTCTTGGTTCTTCTTTATCTAGGTTATGCGCTGTATGGCCGCGACACGGCGAAACGCGGCTTCGCTTGGCAATCGACTGCGCTCTTGATACTCGGCATTGCAGTCGTGGTCGCCCCGTGGATGATCCGTAATCAGATGCAATTCGGCTCGCCGAGCATCGCCGACCGCGGTGGACTTGTATTGATCACCCGTGCGGTGAAAAACGAGATGACGGCGGAAGAGTATGTGGGGACTTTTTACGCTTATGCGCCGCGATGGTTGCAGTGGCCGATCGGCGCGCTCACCGGCTTCAAATCGGAGGACGTGCGTGCCGGCGGCCGACTGGAAAGACTGAAGCGCGGCGCCAACTCCGCCGATGAACTCGCAGGCGAGGAAGGCCGCGTGGACGACGCCATTAGTTATTACTGGCGGGCAAAAGCGATGCGCGCGCCGAAACTCGCCGCACACGAAGCAGCGGGACATCCGAACCCTCTGGCCGCTGCCGATGCGGAACTCAAACAAGATGCTATCGAGATGATCAAAGCCAATCCGGGCGATCATTTGAAATTGACCTTGCCTTTTATTTGGCGCGGCGCACCGTTCATGTTGCCTTTTCTGCTGGTGATTTTAGTGTACGCGTGGCGCCGTCGCGACGCGCCGCTCGCCGCATACGTGGTGCCCTCGCTGGGTTTGATCGGTTTTTACGCGGCACTCAGTCACTTCATTCCGCGCTATGCGGAACCGAATGCGCCGGTCGTGGCGATTTGCGCTGTGCTGCTGCTCCATAGGTGGCTCGAAGCACGCGCGACTGGGTCGCAGGCCCACTTATAGATTCTCATCGAGGGAGGGGTGTTGGCTATCCGATTCACTAAAGATTGGGGAAGCGCGTTCATTGCGCTGTGCGCGGCGGTCGTGTTCGGCCTTTGGGCCCTCAAAGCAACCGGCACGCTCATCGACAAAGACGCGTATCAGAATCTGAGCATGGCCTATAACCTGGTCCATCACGGCACCATGTCGCTCGACACCGATCGGCGACCCGAAGAATTGCGCCCCAGCCGCTATCGCGAACCCTTGCCTGTTTTGACGACCGCCGCCTACCTTCGCGTTTTCGACGCGCGACTCGGCGGCAAACCGATGGAAGCGCTGCTGGAGGGCCCCAATGCCAAGCTGCTCAAACACAGTAACGCGCCCTGGGCGCTATTGCTCTTGGGTGTGGTCGCGCTAACTGCGTTGCAAATGACGGGTTCGAAATGGATGGCCGGGCTGGCGATCGTGCTCAGCTATTGGCCGCTCTCGACGCACTACGACGAGCTCTATACCGAAATTCCAGGCGCGGCTCTGCTCGCAATCGTTTCTTATTTGATCTGGCGCGTTATGAAAGACAGACGCGCCCTGAATTTCTTCGGCACCGGATTGGCTTTCGGCGCACTCATCCTGACCAAAGCTTCTTTTCTATATGTGGCGATCGTGCTGATCGTTCTTTACGCATGCTTCGAGCTGTATTACTGGCGCGACTCAGGGCGGCGGCGTGTTCTGTTCCGTTCCATCGCCCTGACAGTCGCAGGCACGGTAATCGTCATCGCTCCGTGGATGGTGCGTAATCAAATTCACTTCGGGTCGCCGCAGATCGCCGACCGCGGCGGTCTCGTCTTGTTGACCCGCGCAATCAAGAATCAAATGACTGCGGAAGAGTACGTCGGCGCGTTCTATGTATATGCGCCCTACTTTCTGCGCGAACCCATCGGCTTTGTCACCGGCTTCAAGAACGCCGATATCCACGCGGGCGGACCTCTGGAGCGCCTAAGGCGGAACGCCAATATCGAGAATGACGAACCGGCTGCCGATGAGGGCCGGCTCAAAGACGTGATCAGCTATTACTACCGCGCCAAGGCGACACGCGCACCGATACTCGCCGCATTAAACGCGGCGGGGCATCCCAATCCCTTGGCGGAAGCTGACGCTCAATTGCAGAAAGAAGCGATCCAAAGGATCAAGGCCGACCCCGGAAAACATTTGGTGATGACCCTGCCCTTCATGTTTCGTGGCGCGATCTTCATGTTTCCGTTTTTCTGCGTGATGCTGATCTACGCGTGGCGCCGACGTGAGATCCCGCTCATCGGCTATGTATTGCCTTCGTTTGGTTTGATCTGTTTCTATGCGCTGGTCAGCCATTTTATTATGCGCTACGCCAACCCGAGCGCGCCGATCGTGGCGGTTTGCGCCGTGGTGTTGCTACATCAATGGCTGGAGCACCGGCGTAAAATCACGCTGAAGACGGAAGGCGTTGCGCCGGCCTCCATTTAGACGCGAGGTACCGTCACCCCGCGCTGTCCCTGGTACTTGCCACCGCGATCCTTGTAAGAGGTTTCGCAGACTTCGTCGGATTCGAAGAACAAGACTTGGGCGCAACCTTCACCTGCATAGATTTTCGCGGGCAGCGGCGTGGTATTGGAGAACTCAAGGGTCACAAAACCTTCCCATTCGGGTTCGAAGGGTGTGACGTTGACGATGATGCCGCAACGCGCATACGTGGATTTGCCCAAGCAGATCGTGAGCACATTGCGCGGAATGCGGAAGTACTCGACGGTGCGCGCTAACGCGAAAGAATTCGGCGGGATGATGCACACATCGGACTTCACATCGACAAAGGATTTTTCGTCGAAATTCTTCGGATCGACGATGGTCGAGTTGATATTGGTGAATACCTTGAATTCGTCCGAACAGCGAATGTCGTAACCGTAGCTCGAGGTCCCGTAGGAAACGATTTTGCGCCCGTCGATGTCGCGCACTTGCTGCGGCTCGAAAGGTTCGATCATTTTGTGCATGGTTGACATGCGACGAATCCACTTATCGGATTTGATAGCCATAATTTATGTGTTCTGAATGACGATATTGGGAAACTTGGCGCTCATGTCTTTGGCTTGCTCGGCGATTTTCACCGCAACCCGCCGCGCGATGGCGCGATAGATTTCGGCGACGCGGCTATCGGGCTCGGCAACGACGGTCGGCGTACCGGCATCGGTTAGCTCGCGGATTTTTCGATCGAGCGGCAACTGACCCAGCAGTTCGACTTCGTAGTCGTCCGACATCTGCACGCCACCGCCCGTGCCGAAGATATCGTCTTCGTAACCGCAGTTCGGACAGATATGCATGGCCATGTTTTCCACGATGCCCAAAATGGGAATGCCCACCTTCTCAAACATCTTGAGCCCTTTACGCGCATCCAGCAGTGCGATGTCCTGAGGCGTAGTAACGATCACCGCGCCTGTCACCGGCACCTTCTGCGCCAGCGTCAGCTGTATATCACCTGTACCCGGCGGTAGATCGACCACGAGATAGTCGAGATTGTCCCAACGCGTATCGCGCAACAGCTGCTCCAGCGCCGAAGTGACCATCGGGCCGCGCCACACCATGGGCGTTTCGGTATCGATGAGAAAACCGATAGAGCTGGCCTGCAGACCATGCGCGCGCATGGGTTCGATCGTCTTGCCGTCCGGCGACTCGGGACGGCCGCTTACACCGAGCATGGTGGGTTGTGAAGGTCCGTAGATGTCCGCGTCGAGGATCCCGACGCTAGCGCCTTCGGCGGACAAAGCCAGCGCCAAGTTCACTGCGGTGGTCGATTTGCCGACCCCGCCTTTACCGGAGGCCACGGCGATGATGTTCTTCACACCGGGGATGAGTTTGACACCACGCTGCACGGTATGCGCCACGACTTTGCTGGAAACCTGCGCCTGAACCTTACCCACGCCGGGCAGTTCGCGCAGACGTTCTTCCACATCGCGTCGTACATGGTCGAACTGCGTTTTCGCCGGATAACCCAGTTCTATGGCGATAGACACGTCGTCGCCTTCGATTTTCAGACCCCGCACCGATTTGCCGGAAACGTAATCCTTACCCGTGTTGGGGTCGATCAGGTCTTTGAGCGCGTTCTGAACTTGCGCTTCGGTAATGGCCATATGTTTGCTCCGGGGATGCCCGCGCCAGACTCGCGTGCGCAGCAAAAATCAATATCGATCGAGCGCTAGTCTACCAAATCGGCCTCTTAAAATCGGCTCAAAGCCGATTTACTGAGAGGCTTCGCGAATCAAAACCGCCCGTAGACCTGCGTAAGGCCCCCTTCCCAAGCTAGAATTCGTCCTTTCCCGTTTTTTGACCGAGCAAATCGGCTCAAAACCGCATATGCCCCGCCGCATCCTGGTCACCTCCGCCCTACCCTATGCCAATGGCGCCATTCATCTGGGCCATCTGGTGGAATACATTCAGACCGACATCTGGGTGCGCTTCCAAAAAATGCTGGGGCACGAGGTGCATTACGTCGGTGCGGACGACACGCATGGCACGCCGATCATGCTGCGTGCCGAAAAAGAAGGGATCACGCCCGAAGCGCTGATCGCGCGCGTCCATCAAGAGCATGCCCGTGACTTCTTCGGCGGCCTGGACAAAATCGACAGCGGTGAACTCGGCGGCTTTTATGTGGGCTTCGATCATTACTACAGCACACACAGCGCGGAGAACCGCCGCTATTGCGAAGACATTTATCGCGCCCTCGAAGCACGCGGTTTGATCGCACGCCGCTCGGTAGAGCAGTTCTACGATCCGGTCAAAGAAATGTTCTTGCCGGATCGCTATATCAAGGGCGAATGTCCGAAATGCGGCGCTAAGGATCAATACGGCGACAACTGCGAAGTCTGCGGCGCCACCTACGCGCCCACCGATTTGAAGAACGCCTACTCCACCGTGTCGGGCGCGGCGCCAGTGCGCAAGGCCTCGGAGCATTATTTCTTCAAGCTCTCCGATCCGGCTTGCGTAGGCTTTCTGCGCCGATGGACGCGCGAATCGAATCGCCTGCAACCCGAAGGCGCCAACAAGATGCAGGAATGGCTAGGCGCCGAAGGCGAGAACAAGTTATCGGACTGGGATATCTCGCGCGATCCGCCCTATTTCGGCTTCCCCATTCCCGGCACCGACGAACAAAAGTTCTTTTATGTCTGGCTGGATGCGCCAGTCGGTTATTTCGGCAGTTTCGCCAACTATGCCGAAAAACTAAAAGCCAAAGGTCGCGCCATTGATGTGGACACCTTTTTGCGCCCGGGTCACGACACGGAAATGGTCCATTTCATCGGCAAAGACATTTTGTATTTCCACGCCTTGTTCTGGCCCGCAATGCTGGAGCATTCCGGCTATCGCACGCCGACGCGCGTGTATGCGCATGGCTTCCTCACCGTCAACGGCGAGAAGATGTCGAAGAGTCGCGGCACCTTCATCACGGCGGAAAGTTATCTGGACCAAGGTCTGAACCCGGAATGGTTGCGTTACTACTACGCAGCGAAACTCGGCTCGACCATGGAAGACATCGACTTGAATCTGGATGACTTCATCGCGCGCGTGAACAGCGATCTGGTCGGCAAGTTCATCAATATCGCGAGCCGCTGCGCGGGGTTCTTGAGCAAGCGCTTCGAGGGAAAGCT
>DATEEW010000340.1:0-7682 GCA_035280965.1 Burkholderiales bacterium | reverse complement strand
ATCTATTTTGCAGCGCAGTTTGAAAAACCACTTCCGACAAAGCGCTACTAGGCGGCAGACAGGACATCGCGCGTATGCCGCGCGATCATCAGTTCTTCGTTCGTCGGAATGACCCATGCGGCGACGCGACTCGCCGCGCTGCTGATGCGCGGACCATTTTTCGCGTTCGCCGCTACGTCCAGTTCGACACCGAGCCATTCGGCTTGACGGCAGATTTTTTCGCGTATGAGCGCGGCGTGTTCGCCGATACCGGCGGTGAACACGACCGCATCGAGCCCACCCAGAGCGGCGGCAAGCGAACCGAGTTCGCGGTTAATGCGATAGACGTAAAGATCCACGGCAAGCCGCGCTTGCGGTTGATCGGATCCCAATAGCATCCGCATGTCGCTGGAGAGTCCGGAAACGCCGAGCAGGCCGGACTTGCTGTAAAGCAGTTTTTCAATCGCCCGCACGTCCATTTTGCGTTCGTCCATGAGGTACAGAAGGACGCCTGGATCGAGCGAGCCGCAACGCGTACCCATCGGCAGACCATCCAGCGCAGTAAAGCCCATCGTGCTGGCGATGCTACGGCCGGCGGCGAGCGCGCACATGCTGGCGCCATTGCCGAGATGGAGAACGATGGTCTTCCCTCGCGCGGCCTGCTCGTCAAACTGTGGCAACGCAGAGGCGATGTATTCGTAAGAGAGACCATGGAAGCCGTAACGCCGCACGCCCGCGTCAGTCAATTCCTGCGGCAAGGCGAACATCTGCGCAAGCGGCGGATTGCTGCGGTGCGCGGCAGTATCGAAACAGGCGACTTGAGGTAATTCGGGCTGACGTTCGAGCAGCGAGCGGATCGGCGCAAGATTGTGCGGTTGATGCAGAGGCGCCAGCGGCACAAGTTTCTCGAGATTCGCCACCGTCGCGGCTTCCACGCGCACCGGTGCGGCATAATCCATTCCGCCATGCACGACGCGATGACCGACTGCCGCGAGGCGATATGTTGTGCCGTAGGATGTTTTGAGCCAGTCGACGATATGCGCGAGCGCGCCCTCGTGCCCTAGCGCGGTGCCCGCCTCCCAGCTTTTCTCGCTTGCCGTTTTTCCCGCCGCGTTTTTGGCGACGAAATGAGGTTTGGTGGACAGACCTTCAATCTGGCCGCGCGCGACGCATTCAAGATCGTCGCCTTGCGCCGCGAACAACGAGAATTTGAGACTCGATGAACCGGCGTTAAGAACGATAATGGCGTCTATCAAGAAATCGCCTTTGCAGCGTCATTACGCCGCGCTTCCACCACCAACACCGCGACAGCGCAGGAAGCCAAACGCGCCTGTACCGTGTCTGCGCGGCTGGTGAGGATGATAGGTACTTTGGCGCCGACGACAATGCCTGCTGAATCCGCCTGAGCAAGAAAAGTCAAGCTTTTCGCCAGCATGTTGCCCGATTCCAAATCCGGCACGATCAACACATTGGCGCGACCCGCGACCGGCGAAACGATTTTTTTGATTTTTGCCGCTTCCATGCTGATTGCGTTATCAAGCGCAAGCGGACCGTCGAGAACCGCACCTGTAATCTGTCCGCGATCCGCCATCTTGCATAGCGCCGCCGCCTCGATAGTCGAAGGCACGTTGGGATTGACCGTTTCCATTGCCGACAGGATGGCTACCCGTATTTCGCCTTGCGTCAAAGCACGCGCCAAATCGATCGCGTTTTGCACGATGTCGGCTTTCACTTCGAGCGAGGGCGAGATATTTACTGCGGCATCCGAAATGATCAATGGGTCGCTATGGCCCGGCACATCCATTACAAAACAATGACTGATACGGCGTGCTGTGCGTAATCCGGTGTCACGTTTCACCACAGCGCCCATTAGTTCGTCGGTATGCAGACTGCCTTTCATCAAGGCATCTGCTTTCCCGCACCGTACCAGTTCCACCGCCGCCGCAGCAGCGGCGACGCTATGCGGCGCATCGATCAATTCATAAGGTGAGATATCAAGCTTGAATTGCGCGGCAACGGCCTGGATTTTTGCTTTGGGGCCGACGAGGATGGGCTGAATCAAACCGAGCCGGGCCGCGTCGATCGCGCCGGATAGCGAACTTTCGTCGCAAGGGTGCGCGACTGCCGTCGGTACAGGCTTGCAGGCTTTCGCTTTTGCAATGAGGCGATCGTATTTTTCATGGCTCATGCGTTGTACTCCAGAAGGCGATTTTGGACCCGCACCGCACTCGCGCATGTCATCCGCGCGACAGTCCGCCGCACTTTAGAGGATTCGCCCTCGCCTCGAATATAAGGCCAAAGTCCCATTGCGGGGGGAATAGCCCCTCACTAGGATCATCGAGCAATTCACCCGCGGCGAACTGGCCTGGATTCGTACTGTCTGAAATAAAAGATATACAGAGTAGATATAAAGGCAAACATTTTCATCCAGGGTGCGGGGTAGAGGAAATGGAGACGGGCAATCCTAGCCAGCAAGTTCTCGCGCGACGGCGACAAGTCGTGAACCCGGCCGATTACGGGGCGACCGAACGCCTGCGCGATGGACGCACGCTTCATATCCGCGCCGTGCGCCCGACCGACCGCGACGCATTGCTTGCCGCATTCGAGCGGACTAGCAGCGAAACACGCTACCGTCGCTTCTTCGGGCCGAAGAAGACCATCACAGCGCCTGAACTCGATCGCGCGACGCACGTCGACTTCATCAATGAAGTGGCGCTGGTCGCCCTCCTCGATGAGGAAGATGGCAGTCAGACACTCGCTGGCAGCGCGCGTTATGTCGTCACCGAACCGGGCCGCGCGGAAGTCGCTTTCACTGTGGATGATCAACACCAAAACCTGGGTATTGGCACGCGTCTGATGCGGCACCTTGCCCGGATTGCAGACGAGGCGGGACTTCAAGAGTTGCACGCCGAAGTTTTGGCGGACAACACCCCGATGCTCAAGGTATTCGAACACGCCGGCCTGGAGATGCATGTCCATCACCATGCCGGCATTGCCAATGTGAGACTCGACCTCTCACACAAGAATCAAACCAAGAATCCGAATTAGAAATTTGTAACGTAGGACAGTAAAGATGGACGCTCCGCACTGTCGGACGCCTAATTGACCGAGGAGAAAGAGCATGGCCGCCAATCCGAATATCGCGAAAGAACAATGGGATCATGCATGGCGCGGTTTTGCGCCGGGAGTGTGGCGCACCCGCGTCAACCTGCGCGACTTTATCCAGCGCAACTACACACCGTACGAAGGCGACGACAGTTTCCTGCAAGGGGCGACGGCGCGGACGACCGGCCTGTGGAAAACGCTGACACCGCTGCTTGCGAAGGAACGCGAAAAAGGAATTCTTGATGTATCGCAAGTGCCCTCTGGCATTTTGGCGCACGGCCCTGGTTACATCGACAAGGACAATGAAATCATCGTCGGCCTGCAGACCGATACCCCGCTGAAGCGCGCGATCATGCCTTTCGGCGGTTGGCGCGTCGTGGCGGCCAGTTTGGAATCCTACGGCTACAAACCGGACGAACGCGTCGGTGAAATTTTCTCCAAATACCGCAAAACGCATAACGACGGTGTTTTCGATGCCTATACGCCGGAAATCCGTAAAGCCCGGTCTTCGGGAATCGTTACGGGTCTGCCGGACTCTTACGGCCGCGGTCGCATCATCGGCGACTACCGCCGCGTCGCGCTCTACGGCGCCGATTTCCTCATTACCGACAAGCAGCGCGAAAAACGCGAACTCGACGACCGTCACTCCAGCGAAGACATCATCCGCCTGCGCGAAGAACTGTCGGAACAGATTCGCTCGCTGCAAGAGCTGAAAGAAATGGCCAAGAATTACGGCCACGATATCTCCGGTCCCGCCACCAATGCGCGCGAAGCGGTGCAGTGGACCTACTTCGCCTATCTCGGCGCCATCAAGCAGCAAAATGGCGCGGCGATGTCGGCCGGGCGTCTGTCCACCTTCTGGGACGTTTACATCGAACGCGATCTGCGCGAAGGCACGCTGACCGAATCGCAGGCCCAGGAACTGATCGACGACGTGGTGATGAAGTGGCGCATCGTGCGCTTCCTACGGGCGCCGGAATACAACGCGCTTTTCTCCGGCGATCCGGTGTGGGTGACGGAAGTAGTGGGCGGCCAGGGCGAAGATGGTCGCACGCTGGTGACCAAGAGCGCGTTCCGCATGCTGCACACGCTTTCCAACCTGGGGCCGGCCCCAGAGCCGAATATCACTGTGTTCTGGTCGCCGCGCCTGCCGGAAGGCTTCAAACGCTTTGCGGTCAAAACATCAATCGACACCAGCGCGATCCAGTACGAATCCGACGATCTGATGCGACCCAAGTTCGGCGACGATTGCGCCATTGCCTGCTGCGTCTCGGCGATGCGTATCGGCAAACATATGCAGTTCTTCGGTGCGCGCGTGAATCTGCTCAAGACGCTGCTCTACGCATTGAACGGCGGGCGCGACGAAGTCAGCGGCGATCAGGTGGGACCACAACTCGCTGCCGTGACCGGCGATGTGCTGAACTACGACGAGGTGATGAACCGTCTCGATTCGATGATGGACTGGCTGGCCAAGACCTATGTGAATGCGCTCAATTGTATTCACTATATGCACGACAAATACGCCTATGAAGCGATCGAGATGGCGCTGCACGACCGCGATGTCCTGCGCACGCTCGCCTGCGGCATCGCCGGCCTTTCGCATACGGCCGACAGCTTGTCCGCGATCAAGCACGCGAAGGTGAAGCCGATACGCGACGAGCGCGGCCTGATCGTCGACTTCAAGACCGAGGGTGATTTCCCCTGCTATGGCAACAACGACGATCGCGTAGACAGCATTGCGACGCATCTGGTCTCGCTGATGATGAACAAAATCCGCGAATATC
Organism: Burkholderiales bacterium; assembly: GCA_035280965.1. GTDB lineage: Bacteria > Pseudomonadota > Gammaproteobacteria > Burkholderiales > SG8-39 > DATEEW01. Next base: position 2,814 of record DATEEW010000340.1, on the reverse strand, counting down.
CGACCTACCGCAACGCCACGCACACACAATCGGTGCTGACCATTACTTCGAACGTGGTCTACGGTAAATCGACCGGCAACACGCCGGACGGCCGCAGGAAAGGCGAACCTTTCGCGCCCGGCGCCAATCCCTCAAACGGAAAAGACCAGCACGGCGCGCTGGCGGCAATGATGTCGGTGGCGAAGATTCCCTACGACGATGCCGAAGACGGCGTTTCGCTCACACTCTCGGTGGTGCCTTCGGCCCTGGGCAGTAAAGACGAGCAGCTCGCGCGCGGCGTCGGTGCGCTGGACGCCTATTTTTCCAGCGGGGGCTTCCACGTCAACATCAATGTGCTGAATCGCGAAACGCTGCAGGACGCTATGAAGAATCCGGAGAAGTATCCGCAGCTCACCATCCGGGTCTCGGGTTACGCGGTGAACTTCGTCAAGCTGACCAAGGAACAACAGCTCGATGTGATCAACCGCACCTTCCACGGCGCGGTCTAGACGCTTTTTAGGAGATCTGATGAGCGAACCGCGCACCGGCAGTCGTTACGAACTGCTGATCGACGAGGAAGGCGCCGCTGAGCTTAAGTTGGCACCGGACTACTTCGCGATCCATCCGGGCGATGTAGAGGAAAAGCGCGAGGAGACGAAGAGCGAAGACGATCTCATCGGCTATGTTCATTCCTATGAGGTAGGCAGCACCGTCGATGGACCCGGCATCCGTTTCGTCGCGTTCCTCAGCGGCTGTCTGTTGCGCTGCCAGTATTGCCACAACCCCGATACTTGGCATAAGCACAACGGCCACAAGGTGACGCTGTCGCGTGCAATGGAGGAAATCGGCAAATACGCCCAAGTACTCAAGATCAGCAAGGGTGGCATCACCTTGTCGGGTGGCGAGCCGATGGTGCAGCGCGAATTCACACTAGGCATTTTCAAGCGCTGCAAAGAACTTGGACTTCACACCTGTATGGACACCTCCGGCAGGCTCGGCGAGCGTTTTACCGACGAAGACACACAACTCATCGACCTGCATCTGCTCGACATCAAATCAGGTGATCCGGAAATTTATAAAAAAGTCACCAATCAGCCATTGCAACCGACGCTCGATTACGCGCGCCGGCTGTCGGATCTGGGTCGTCCGATGTGGATCCGTTATGTCCTTGTTCCCGGTTTGACCGACGGCGAAGACAACGTGCAGCGCGTGGCCGATTTTGTCGCGGAATTAAAGACGGTGGAGCGCGTTGAAATCCTGCGTTTCCACCAAATGGGCTCTAGCAAATGGGAGAAGCTCGGACTTGAATACAAACTGGCGAATACCGAGCCGCCGAGCAAGGAAGTAAGCGAAAGAGTACGCGAGCAGTTCCGTAGTCGCGGACTGACCTGTTATTAGAAAAAGGGGAAGAAGAATGGAATTCGTCCGAACACTGCTCGAGCAACAACCCTTGATGGCGCTGTTTTTCACCATCGCCATCGGTTATCTCGTCGGAGAAATCAATATCAAGGGTTTCTCGCTGGGCGTCGGCGCGGTGCTCTTTGTAGCGCTGGGCGTCGGTTACTTTGCGCCGAAGTCTGTCCCCTCGGGGATGGTCGGCACGCTGGGTCTTGCGCTCTTCCTCTACGGCGTGGGTGTGCAATACGGCAAGCAGTTCTTCATCGGTCTGACCAGCCCACAGGGCCAAAAGGCGAACTTGATCGCCTTGATTGGCGTCATGGCCGCGGGATTCGTGAGCATCGCCTTCATCAAAATGATCGACCTGAACACAGGCCATGCGCTGGGTCTGTTCGCCGGCTCGGGAACGAGCACGCCTACCCTGCAGGCAGCGATCGCCACACTGGGTAACGATGACCCGGCTGTGGGTTATTCGGTTGCCTATCCTTTCGGCGTGGCCGGTCCCATTCTGTTGCTTTATATCTTTTTCATGGTGCTGAAACCGAAGGTCGATATCCCGCCCGCCAGCGCACTTGAGATGCTCGAAGTCGTCATACGCAATCCTGCATGGTTGGGCAAGCCGCTGCGCGACCTCACCGCGACCCTCCCTGCGGGCGTACAAGTCAGTCTTTTGCGCCGTGCTCATCATAATCAACCGGCCTTGCCGGACCTGATCATCGCAGAGGACGACACGCTGTTTCTCGTCGGTGCGAAAAAAGAGGTCGTCGCCCAGGCTGGGCAAAGTATCGGCGAAGTCGCGCCGGGCCGCATATCCGGAGATCGCCGGGACCTCGATTATCTGCGCGTGTTCGTTTCGCGCCCTGGCGTGCTGGGCAAAACGATTGCCGACCTGGACCTGCCGGGCCAGAAAGACGCCGTCGTCGTTCAGTTGCGCCGCGGCGACACGGATATCCTGCCAAGCTCGGATCTCGTTCTCGAAGCAGGCGATCGCGTGGGGCTGCTCGCCGGCCGCGCCGATTTCACAGCGCTGCGCAAATACTTCGGCGACTCGATCAAGAGCACGGCGGATTTCAGCTACATCGGCATCGGCATCGGTATGGCGCTGGGTTTCCTCATTGGCGCCATCCAGATTCCGCTTCCCGGCATCGGCAAGCTCGCCATCGGACTGTGCGGTGTGCTGGTCATGGCGCTCGTGCTCGGCAAACTGCGGCGCACCGGCAGCTTGAACTGGACCATTCCCTTGTCCGCTAACCTGGTGCTGCGCAATCTCGGTTTGACGCTGTTTCTAGCGCAGGTCGGCATGGCTTCCGGTCCCAAATTCGCCGCGACCGTGGCGGAAAGCGGTTTTCTGATGCTGGGGCTCGGCGCATTGGTATTACTCGCGCTCGTGGTGCCGATCATGATTCTGGGACTCTTCGTCTTCCGCATGACCTACGA
>DATEEW010000339.1:0-5344 GCA_035280965.1 Burkholderiales bacterium | reverse complement strand
CGTCTGACGCTTGCGCCCAAAAACATCGAGGCGATGGCGCAGGGCCTGGAACAAGTTGCGGATCTTCCTGATCCGATTGGTGTGGTATCCGATCTGCAGGAGCGTCCCACCGGCATTCGCGTCGGTCGCATGCGTGTGCCGTTGGGTGTCATCGGCATCATTTACGAATCGCGCCCCAATGTAACGGCCGATGCGGCGGCGCTATGTTTGAAATCGGGGAATGCCTGCATTCTGCGGGGCGGCTCCGAATCGGTACGTTCCAATCAAGCGATTGCCGCCTGTATCCGCGCAGGTCTCAACGCCGCGGGTTTGCCCGAAGCTTCGGTGCAAGTGGTGGAAACACCCGATCGGGCGGCAGTGGGCGAATTGCTTTCCATGACCGAATACGTCGACATAATTGTGCCGCGTGGTGGGAAATCGCTCATCGAACGCATCATGAAGGAATCGCGCATTCCGATGATCAAGCATCTGGACGGCGTGTGCCACGTGTACATCGACGATGAAGCGGATCTGGAAAAAGCGATCCGCATTGCGGACAACGCTAAAACTCATCGTTACGGCACTTGCAACACGATGGAAACGCTGCTCGTTGCCGAAGGCATCGCCGAACGCGCGCTACCTGCGCTGGCGAAAATTTACACCGACAAAGGCGTAGAACTGCGCGGTGACGAAGCTGCGCGGCGCTTAGTGCCGCAAATGTACGCGGCCACCGAAGAGGACTGGTATGCCGAATATCTCGCACCCATTCTCGCCGTTCGCGTGGTGCCCGGCCTGGATGAAGCCATCGACCACATCGAGCGTTACGGATCGCACCACACTGATGCAATCGTCACCGAGAATGAAGTTCGGGCGCAACGCTTCCTACGCGAAGTGGATTCCAGCTCAGTCATGGTGAACGCATCCACGCGTTTCGCAGACGGATTCGAATACGGCCTCGGAGCGGAAATCGGCATTTCCACCGACAAGCTGCACGCTCGCGGACCGGTGGGCCTGGAAGGGCTCACTTCTCAAAAATACGTGGTCTTAGGCGACGGACAGGTTCGCGTCTGAATTCCTTATTTTTAGCGCCATGAAAGCACTGGGCCTGTTGGGCGGCACTTTCGATCCGGTGCATTTCGGACATTTGCGGCTTGGCATCGATGCGCTCGAAGAACTGTCTCTCGAGAGCATCCGCTGGATCCCATCCGGAGCCCCCGGCCATCGTCATTCGCCCGTCGCCAGCGCCGCGCACCGGCTGGAAATGCTGCGTCTGGCGATTGCGGATGAGCCCCGCTTTCACGTGGACGCAGCAGAGCTCGAGTCGAGCGAACCGACCTACACCATCAATACTTTCAAGCGTTTGCGAGGAGAGCTGGGCAAAGAAATTTCCCTGGTCATGCTAATTGGCATGGACAGTCTGCTCACCCTGCATACGTGGCGCGAGTGGCAAAAACTCTTCGATTTTGCGCATTTCGCCGTCGCGGAACGTCCCGGCTGCACCTTGAACGAAGCCGAACTGGACCCCAATTTAAAAGCGCTGTATCAGGAGCGCCATACGGACAGCACCACCCTGTGCAAAACGCCGCACGGTCATGTGGTTCGGTTCAATTCAGTGCCTGTTGCCGTAGCCGCGACCGATATTCGGTCACGTTTGGCGAAAAATCAAAGCGCGCGCTATTTGATTCCCGCAACTGTTCTTCGCTATATTGAGTCGCACGCTTTGTATCGCTGATTTATCGCGCCGAGTCGCACGATTTTTGCGGCAAAGCATCTCAGGATGGAGGTGGCATGTCGCCGCCTCATGGACATAGGAGTTACGCCCCTCTTGGATATACGTCGTAAGCAAAAAGCCGTCGTTGATGCATTGGAAGACATCAAAGCCGGCGATATCTCAGTATTCAACGTCACCCACCTCAGCAGTCTTTTCGATCGCGTCGTGATCGCCAGCGCCGACTCGGCGCGTCAAACCAAAGCCCTCGCCCGTAGCGTGCAAGACAAGATGGTCACGCTCGGCGAAAAAGTCATCGGCATCGAAGGCGAAGGCACCGGCGAATGGGTATTGGTGGACCTGGGAGATATCGTCATCCATATCATGCAGCCCGCCATCCGGGCGCATTACAACCTGGAAGAGCTGTGGGATCAGCCCGCACCTCGCAAACAACGCCGTAGCACCTCGGCCGCCGCCTCCGCCGAGCAGCAACACGCCGCATAGACACCATGCGCCTGCTCATCCTGGCGGTCGGCGAGCGCATGCCGGGATGGGTGGACGAAGCTTTCGCCGAATACGCCAAACGCATGCCGCGCAAGCTGCGCATGGAATTGGTGGCCGTCCGCCCGGAACGCCGCAGCGGGCGCACTCCCGAGCAATGCATGACAGCCGAAGCCGCACGAATCGAAGCCGCCCTCCCGCAAGGTAACCGCATTGTCGCGTTGGACGAACGGGGTATCGATCTACGAACAGTCGATCTGGCTCACATGATCGAGCGCTGGCAACTCGATGGGGGCGATACTGTTTTCCTCATCGGCGGCCCTGACGGTCTGGCGCCCGAACTCAAACAACGTGCGAATTCGCAAATTCGCCTGTCGAGTTTTACCTTGCCGCATGCACTGGTTCGCGTCCTGCTGGCGGAACAGCTTTATCGCGCCGCGTCCATTCTGGATAATCACCCCTATCACCGCGAATAACGCCGTTTGGACAGTGATCGCCCTTATGATGGCGGGCAGGCAACACAGGGGACGGGGTAACCCGATCGACGAAGGACGGGCCAGCCGCCCAGTTGCAGAAGAAAAATATCGTGCATCCGCTACCCAGGTTTTATCTAGCCTCGCGCAGCCCCAGGCGACGCGAATTGCTAAAACAAATCGGCGCCTCCTTCGAGGTATTGCTCTTGCGCGAACACAGCGGCCGCGGCCGCGACATCGACGAGGCGCCGCTTCCGGATGAAGATCCCAAAGCTTATGTAGAGCGCGTTTGCCGCGAAAAAGCGGAAACCGGCTGGGCGCGCGTACGGCAAAGACAACTGCCGCGCTTTCCAGTGCTCGCCGCCGACACGACGGTCTGCATCGACAAGAAAATCTACGGCAAACCGGCCAATCGTGATGCGGCGATCGCCATGCTCACAGAACTATCGGGCCGTGAGCACCATGTGTTAACCGGGGTTGCGGTCAGCTTTGACAAACAGATCGATTACATCCTCAACGATAACGTCGTCCGCTTTCGAGAGTTGAAAGAAGCGGAGATTGCTTATTATGTCGACACGGGCGAATCCTACGATAAGGCGGGGGGATACGCGATTCAAGGGCGTGCCGCCGTCTTCATTCCGGAAATCCTCGGGAGCTATACCGGCGTAATGGGCCTTCCGCTTTACGAAACGGCACAGTTGCTGCGTAAATATCAAGGTCGTTAAATTGCCGGGCTCAGGTTTGAGTGAAGACATTCTGATTAACGTTACGCCGCAGGAAACGCGCGTAGCGATCGTCTCCAGCGGTGTCGCGCAGGAACTGCACGTGGAGCGCGCCGCAAGCCGCGGGTTGGTGGGGAACATCTACACCGGCAAAGTCGTGCGCGTGTTGCCCGGAATGCAATCCGCTTTCGTCGAGATCGGCCTGGAACGAGCCGCCTTTTTGCACGTAGCCGACATCTGGGAAGAGAGGCACAACGGGAACGTTCAAACGGGCGACGACGCCCCCAAGCTGGCCCCTCGCGTCCCCTCGAAGCCCATCGAAAAAATTCTCGTCGAAGGGCAGCCCTTGATGGTGCAAGTCATCAAGGATCCCATCGGCACCAAGGGTGCGCGTCTGTCGACTCAAATCAGCATCGCCGGCCGTTTCTTGGTCCATTTACCTCAGGATCCGCATATCGGCGTGTCTCAGCGCATCGAAGACGAGGCGGAACGGCGCGCGCTGCGCGAGCGGGTGCAGCAGATCGTCCCGGCAGAAGAAAAAGGTGGTTTCATTATTCGCACCATGGCCGAGTCGTCCACCGATGCGGAACTGCTGAACGATATCGAATATCTGCGTCGGTTATGGCAAGGCATACGCGAACGCAGCGCCACCTCCAGCGCACCCACACTGCTTTATCAGGATCTGTCGCTAGCGCAACGTGTACTGCGCGATTTCGTCAACGAAGACAGCGGCAGGATGATCGTTGACTCCCGCGAAAATTTCGCCAAACTGCAGGCCTTCGCGCACGAATACACGCCGGCCGTTCTCCCGAAACTTGAGTACTACACCGGCGAACGCCCGCTGTTCGATCTATATAACATCGAAGAAGAAATCGAAAAGGCGCTGGCGCGACGCGTAGATCTGAAGTCCGGCGGCTATCTGATTATCGACCAGACCGAGGCGATGACCACCATAGACGTCAATACGGGGGGATTCGTCGGTCTGCGTAATTTTGACGACACGATTTTCAAAACAAATCTGGAGGCCGCGCAAGTCATCGCGCGGCAGCTGCGCCTGCGCAATCTGGGCGGCATTATCATCATCGACTTCATCGACATGGACAACGCCGACCACCGCCTCGCGGTCCTTGCGGAACTCAACAAAACGCTCGCGCGGGACCGCACCAAGATGACGGTAAACGGCTTCACCACCTTGGGCCTGGTTGAAATGACGCGCAAGCGCACGCGCGAAAGCCTGGAACATGTACTGTGTGAAAGCTGCATGACTTGCAGCGGACGCGGGGTAATCAAGACGGCGCGTACCGTATGTTACGAAATCCTGCGAGAGATTTTGCGCGAGGCGCGACAGTTCAACGCAAGCGAATATCGCATTTTGGCTGCCCAATCGGTCATTGACCTCTTTTTGGAAGACGAATCCCAATCGCTCGCCATGCTTGGCGATTTCATCGCCAAGCCAGTTTCATTGCAGGTCGAAAGCAGCTATACCCAAGAGCAGTTCGACATCATCCTTATCTGAGCCCCATGAAACGGAACTCAGCCAAAGCGACCGCGCTCTTGGACGCTGCGCGTGCCGAACTTGCTTCCAAAAGAAACCGGCGCGAAACGCGGTTCGCCGACATGGTCTTGGGCTGGGAAAGTGAAGAAGGCGCGAGAGAAGGATTCCCCGCCACGGTATTCGGCTGGGATGATCCCGCCGCACAAAACGGCCCTGCCATCGATCCCCCGGCCGGCCGCCTTCATGGCTGAAGATGCTGCTGAATACGCCGCGCACAGGCGACGGGTAAAGCGCGTCAACTACGGCATCGCAGCGATATTCGCACTGGTTGTCGGGGCCTTCGTCGTGGCAGGATTCTTCTAAGGCCCTCCCTCGCTGTTTTGCAGCGGAAAAAGGTGGCGCTCGCACGACCGCCCGCTTCGATGGCACACTGTCGCTCCCATCCGAACACGATGATAGAGGAGCG
>DATEEW010000338.1:0-12965 GCA_035280965.1 Burkholderiales bacterium | reverse complement strand
GCCACCACTGGCGCGTCCTATGTTGAATTCGCGCTAGGCCCCACCGAAAGGGGCGTGCGATGAAACAGTGGTTGCGGACATGGAGCGAACGCATCGATGCGATGGCTCTACGGGAGCGAGTCATCGTTTTCTCCGCGATGGCGCTGGTGCTGCTTTTCCTGTTCTGGAAGCTGTTCAGCGACCCCCTGTCGGAAAGACAGCGGGACGTCGCGCAGCAGCTTGCTCAAAAACAGGTAGACACCCGAGTGCTGCAGGATGAGGTGCAAAAGCTGCTGGGCCAGCATGACCCCGACACTAAGTTACGCGTGCAGGTCGAAGAATTGCGGAAGAAAGTTGCAGAAGCGAACGTCCGGCTAGCTTCGAAACAATCGGAGTTGTTGCCGCCAGACCGCGTGCCCGCACTCCTGGAAGAGATGCTCAGCCGCGAGCGGGGCCTGAAGCTGGTTGCCCTGAAATCATTGCCGGCAGCGCCGCTATTCGAAGAAAAAACCGCTAAGGCGGCGGGCGGCAAAGCGCCTCTCTTGCAAGTGTTCCGCCATGGCGTGGAAATCACCGTGCGCGGCAACTACTTCGACATGTTGAAATATCTGAGCGAGCTGGAACAGTTGCCCTTGCGAATGTTCTGGCGCGACGTTGAAATCAGCGGCGACGAATATCCCGTCATTACAATGAAACTGAGCGTCTACACCCTCAGCCTCGACCGCACATGGGTGGTCGTATGAAGCGCGCCGCTCTTTCATTCGTGCTGCTTTCGCTATGCTTCGGCGCACATGCGCAAGGCATGAACGATCCCATGCGCCCTCCCGCATTCATCGAAAGTCAGGAAAGTCCGAGCGCCGAAAGCGCACCGATGCTCCAGACCGTCATGATCGGGCCTGGCCGCCGATACGCCATTATCGACGGCGAACGTGTCACAACCGGCAGCCGTTTCCGCGACGCGCGCGTGATTCAAATAGCGCAGAACCAAGTCACGCTGCGCGACGCAGGCGGCGACATCGTGCTCAAACTCTATCCGCAAGTTCAAAAACTGATCGCGCAGCCGACTCCCTCGGGTCGTGCGGCCGTTCAGGGACAAAGAGGCAAACAATGAAAATAGCCATGGCATTGACTCTGGTCTGCACATTGAGCGCCTGCGCCATCCCCGATCGCCCCGCGACGCTCGACCGTTCCATCGTGGATGAAATGAATACGGCGGCGGCAGCCAAACCCAAGCCGGCACGCGAAAGCGCTGTCGAACAAGCGCTCATACCGCCTTTACGCATTGAATTGCCCAAAGTCGATCAGCGTGCGCTGGAGCCCCGTTTCGATTTGTCCGTCAACAACGCTCCGGCAAAACAAGTTCTGCTCGCTATCGTTTCGGGTACGCGCTACAGCATGCTCGTCCACCCCGATATTAGTGGCACGATTTCAGTCGACTTAAAAGATGTGACAGTGCGTGAAGCGCTGGACAGTCTCCGCGATTTGTACGGATACGAATACCGCGTCGAGGGGGCGCGAATTAACGTCCAAGCGCCTTCGCTACAAACGCGCATGTTCAAGGTCAATTATCTTACCGGCCAACGTCAAGGGCGCAGTGAAGTTCGCGTTATCTCCGGCTCCGTGGCGGATGCAGGAAACTCACAGAACGGCAACACAGGGGTGGGCAATCGCTACAACAACAATAATAATAATCAGCAGCAATTCGCGCGGGCTACCGATGCGGCGCATATCATGACTTCCACTTCCAACGATTTCTGGAAAGATCTGGCTCAAACGCTATCGTTGATCCTCGGCACTGACGCAGGCCGCAGCGTAGTGGTGAATCCCCAAGCCGGCGTAATCGTCGTGCGCGGCATGCCTGCGGACATGCGCAACGTGGCCGATTATTTGAAGGCCATCAAACTCTCGGTCGAGCGTCAGGTCATGCTTGAAGCGAAGATCGTCGAAGTGACGCTGGCAGATGCTTTCCAGACCGGTGTCAACTGGGCCGCCCTAGGTAGCAATCTGGCCTTCGGTGTGTTGAACCCAAACACGGTTTTAGGGGCCACCGGCCCGATCAGCAGTCTTTCTCCGGGAGCGCCTGCGCCGCCTTTGACTTCCACGCCTGGTAGCGCAATCTCGACTGGTAATGCATCGAACACCTTTCTTCCGGGTCTGCCCGGGGGCTCGATTTTCGGATTGGCTTTCCAATCGAATAGTTTTGCCGCTCTGTTGAATTTCCTTGAAGGGCAAGGCAGCGTGCAAGTGCTCTCCAGCCCTCGCATTGCAGCGCTAAACAATCAAAAAGCGGTGTTGAAAGTCGGCACCGACGAATTTTTCGTCACCAATGTGGAAAGCGGCAGCGCAGGCACGTCCGTGGGGAGTATCAACGGCGGCACAAACACTTTCCCGACCCTGACCTTACAGCCTTTTTTCTCCGGCGTGGCGCTCGATGTCACGCCGCAAATCGATGAAGACTCGAATGTGATTCTGCATATCCATCCCTCGGTCAGCAATGTCTCGCAGGACAATCGCGAACTCAATCTGGGTGAATTGTTCGGCAGCATCACGTTGCCGCTGGCGCGCAGCACGGTGAGCGAGACGGACAGCATTGTGAAAGTCGCCGACGGCAATATCGTCGCTATCGGCGGTCTGATGAAAGTGGATATCGCAGACCGCCAATCCGGCCTGCCTGGCGTTCAGGACGTGCCGGGCCTCAGCATGCTGTTCGGTACCCGCAACCGGCAGACAGTTAAAAAAGAGTTGGTGATTCTGATCAGACCGACCATCATCAGCGGCGAAACGAACACTGCGGATATCGGGGCTTCGCGCGATCGTTTCCTGGATTTGGGTAAATCGCGCTCGTCCACGAATTCCGGCGACGACGCGGTCCAATGATCTATCTCGCCCATTTCGGGCTGCGCGAACCGCCTTTCAGCATCACGCCCGACACGAGCTTCTTCTGCTCGTGTCGGAGCATCCAGGAAGCGCTCAACACGCTTTGCTTCGCCGCCACCAATGGCGAAGGCTTCATCAAAATCACCGGAGAGGTAGGCACAGGCAAGACGCTGTTGTGCCGAAAGTTCCTCGGCGCCTTAGGGCCGGAATGGGTTCCGGCCTATGTGCCTAACCCCAATCTCGCCCCGCAAACGCTGCTGCGCGCGGTGGCCGACGAACTCGGTTGCGTCCTTTATAAAGACATGGACGAACATGCGCTGATGCGCGCAGTGAATCATCGCCTTCTCGATCTCGCTCGGGAAAACAAGCGCCCGATTCTTTGCATCGACGAATCGCAGGCCATGTCGATAGAAACCTTGGAAATGGTGCGCTTACTGACCAATCTGGAAACCGAAAAAAGAAAATTGCTGCAAGTGGTCCTGTTCGGACAACCGGAACTCGATGAAAAATTGTCGCGCAACGAAATCCGGCAATTGCGCCAACGCATCACTTTCGAACATCGTCTTTCGCCGCTTACGCGCGAAGAGACGGCGCACTATCTGACGCACCGCTTGATCGTGGCCGGCTATTCCGGCGCCGGTTTGTTCACGCGCGCTGCCACGCGAGTGATTCATCGCGCCAGCGGCGGCGTGCCGCGGTTGGCGAATATCATCGCGCATAAAACGCTCATGCTCGCTTTCGGGCGCGGCGTGCGAAGCATCGGCTGGCGCGAAGCCGTAGCCGCCGCCGACGATACGCCCGCTACTATTCCCATGCGTCGCAAACCTTGGGCTTGGGTGGGTGTCGCCTGCGCGGCCTGTGCTGTGGCGCTTGTCGGTCTGGTGATGAAGGGATATTTATGAGCGTCGTGAACCGAATGCTTCGCGACCTGGACCGCCGTCAAGGCGGCGAAGGCAAAGCAGTCTATTCCCAACATCTGCGACCGGTCGATGGCGCCTCGGCGCAGCGCACCGCGTTGGTGGCGGCCCTGGTTTTGGTGATTGTCGTGCTTGGCGGGGCGCTCTTCTATGTCATGCAAAAGCCTGCCGAAACAGTAGTGGTTGCCGCGCAGGCGGCTGTCCCGATATCCGCCCCCGCCCCGACCGTTCAACCAGTTCCCTCGCCAACAGCCGCACCTGATAACACGGTTTCCAATGCAGCGGTCGCAGAGCAAGACAGCGCTTCCGCATCGCCGCCTTCCAAAATTGAAGGTAGACGATCGCAACAAGATATCGTCCCTCCGCTCGCTGCTTCGGCGCCTCCTGCAGCACCGGCGCCTGTGGTCGACACGCGGAAAACCGCCCTCTCATCAAGCACAGCAGTCGCGACTGTCGCACCGATCCCCAGCGTTGAGGCACCAGCGGTCGCGCCCGCGCCGACCCAGCACGCCGGCCCGACTCGGATCGATGTGCGGCCACGCACCTTGCCCACGAATACCGCTGAAGGTGAATTCAATCGTGCCATCGCGCTGGTGAATCAAGGCCGCGCTGAGGAAGCCCGAGCGGCTTTGTCTGCAGCCTTGAAAATCGATCCCCGTCACGAGGGCGCGCGTCAAACGCTGGCGGTCCTTCAAGTTGAAGCGGGCTACATGAATGAGGCGCAGGCGACCTTGTCTGAAGGGATAAGCCTCAATCCTTCTCAAGCGAATTTCGCGATGTTGCTTGCTCGCTTGAAAGTCGAAACCGGGGATAACAAAGGCGCGCTTGAAGTTTTGCGAGGGTACCAGCAGCAAGGAAAATCCAACGCTGAGCTGCGCGCTTTCGCCGGCACGCTGTTGCAGCGAATGGGACAACCCGCAGACGCGATAGAAGAATACCGTGCGGCGCTCACCTTATCCCCTAACGTCGGTATCTGGTGGGTGGGCTTGGCGCTGTCTTACGAGGGAATGAACCGGTCCGGTGAGGCGATCGACGCCTATCAGCGCGCCCGCATCAGCGGTAATTTGCCTGTCGAGGTCGCCGAATTCGTCGAACGGAAACTACAAACGCTTCGATGAGGTGCTTGAAGCGCGTTCGTAGGGATCAGTACGCGTTCTGTCCCCACAGCCCCACAAGCGCGGTACGGGCGATGATTTTAAGATCCAACCACAACGACCAGTTTTCCATGTAATAGATGTCGTGCTCGACACGTTTGAGAATTTTCTCTTCCGTGTCGGTCTCGCCGCGCCAGCCGTTCACTTGGGCCCAGCCCGTAATGCCCGGTTTGATTTTGTGGCGCACCGCATATTCCGTCACGACGTCCTGATAGAGCTTGCCCGCGGCCTTGGCTTTCACCGCGTGCGGCCGCGGACCGACCACGGACATATCGCCCATCACCACGTTAAAGAGCTGTGGTAATTCATCGAGACTGGTTCGGCGCAAGATGTTCCCTACGCGCGTGACGCGTGGATCGTCGCGTGTGGTCAACGCTTCGGCGTTCAAATCGGTCTTATCGATATACATGCTGCGGAATTTCCAAACTTCGATAAGCTTGTTGTTGTACCCATAGCGCGGCTGTTTGAAGAACACCGGACCGCGGCTATCGAGCTTGATCGCAAGCGCGCATAGAAGCATTACCGGCGAAAGAAGCACGAGCATGAGTGTGCCTAGGATGCGGTCCTCCAGCGATTTCAGCACCCAACTCCATTCGCTGATAGGACGATCGTAAACTGTCAGAAGCGGCACGCCCTTGAGGTTCGTCAGCGACGCCCCGTTCAAGCTTCCGGCGATTCCTTCCGGCGCCAGACGGACATTCGCAGGCAATACCTTGAGCCTCTGAATGATCTGGGTAATGCGTTCCGTATTACTCCACGGCAATGTAACCACCACCTCGTCCACCTGCGTGGCGCGCGCGTAATCGATCAGGTCTTCTATGGTTCCGCAATAAGGCCTTCCAGCAAGACGCCCTGGCGACCGCGTTGCGCGATCGTCGAAGAAACCGATGATTCTCAACCACGGTTCGTCTTTTTCGCGCAAAGTGTTGATCAAACGCTCGGCTTGAGCCGAGCTTCCTACAACCGCGATGCTCCGGGCGACATAACCGCGCTGCGACAAGGACACCACCAGTTGCGCGATCGCAAAGCGAAAAGCGCACATCCCGGCGGTCGTTCCGGCGAAGAACATCACTGCCCAATCGGCAGAGACGCGGTCGACGATGCCGATACCGTTGACAAAGAGCACCATCAAAATGCTCACCGCCATGCACAAGGGCACGATGGTCATGCTTTCGCGCAGAGGATGCGACAGACGTTCGAGCTTGTATTTGCCCGCCACGTGTAAGGTTGCGAACACCAACAGCGCATAGATCGCTGCGAGCCAGAAAGAGAGTTGCGTTGCTTGAGTGATGCCCGTGTCGACGAATTGCGCGAGCGCGCTGACCGTCAACCCGATCAGGATGTCCGCGCAAGCCACCATTCCACCGGCGACGCGGCGAGTCAAAGGCATATTGAAGCGTAGCGGACGTACATCAGCCGCCAGATCGCCCATTTCACCTGCGTAGCTTTTCACATGAATCCTTTTGCGATTGACTAGAACAACTGCGCACAAGGATGAATCCCACGCGCAATCCCTCTGCGTTCTGCAAGCGATGGGCCCGAGGAGTCAGATATGAAGACGCTTTTGTTACGCGGTATGACGAGCGCAATCGTTGCACTCTCGGCTACTCGCGCATAGAGGGAGATATCGCGATAAGAACCTTTAAGCACAGCAGCGAGACACGCAGCGATTGCTCATGCAATGCACTGTGCTGATGCAGTTTATGCAGTGACTGCACTCGTGTGTTGCTTTCAGCCTTCTGCTTGCGACAACATATCTGAATATCGAATATGCGTTATGCGCAATGCCAATGACATATGGGTAATTCGCTATGTGGTGGCATGACGACAAAGACTCGTTGTCTATGGCGTCGCGGGGCCGTTGGTCGGTGTGCGAGTTGTTTTTCGGCGACAATTCGTTGTTGTCGAGTGATCCAGCGATACCTGCGATTGGAGAATATGGCTACTCACACCTCTGTTTACTCGTCGCTGCATCGCCCCATCTACGCGCGCAATGTGGTGTCGACCTCGCAATCACTAGCCTCCCAAGCGGGGCTGGCCGTCTTGCGTGCCGGAGGAAATGCCGTAGATGCTGCCGTCGCCAGTGCTATTGCGCTGACCGTGGTTGAGCCGATTTCCAACGGCATCGGCAGCGATTTATTTGCGTTGGTGTGGGACGGAAAAGCTTTGCAGGGCTTGAATGCAAGCGGTCGCGCGCCAATGGCTTGGACGCCGGAGTATTTTGGCGGCCACCCCATACCGGAGCGCGGGTGGAATTCAGTAAGTGTTCCGGGGGCAGTTGCCGCATGGGCCGACCTTTCCAAACGATACGGAAAGCTCCCCTTCTCGCGCTTGTTCGACGATGCAATCCACTATGCCGAGGAAGGCTTTCCGATTTCGCCTTTCGTCGCTCAACGCTGGGCGAGCCAGATACCGGAGTTGCGGGGCCAACCCGGTTTCAACGCGGCATTCCTGCCCCAGGGTCGCGCACCTGCGGAAGGCGAAATCTTCCGCTTACCTGATCAGGCGCGCAGCTTGCGCCTCATCGCAGACAGCGAAGGCGAAAGCTTTTATCGAGGCGAATTGGCGCAACGTATGTCGGCGCACGCAGCCGAAAATGGTGCGGCCTTCACCGAATCGGATTTAGCCTCGCATCAAAATGATTGGGTGCAGCCGATCAGCCATGACTATCGCGGTCTTCGCTTGCATGAACTGCCTCCTAACGGACAAGGCATTGTCGCGCTAACGGCGCTGGGGATTCTCTCGCACTTCGATCTGAGGGCGATGGAGGTCGATAGTGCCGACAGCCTGCACGTGCAAATAGAGGCACTGAAGTTGGCATTCGCCGATGTATACCGCTACGTCGCCGATCCGCCCGCAATGGAAATTCCACTCGAGGCTTTACTCGACGCGGACTATTTGAAAGCGCGCGCCGCATTGATCGATATGCGTCGTGCGCAGGATTTCGGCCATGGCGCCCCACCCGGAGGCGGCACCGTCTATTTGGCCGCGGCCGATGCTCAAGGCATGATGGTCTCCCTAATCCAATCAAACTACATGGGCTTTGGTTCAGGTGTGGTGGTGCCCGGCACAGGTATCAGCTTGCAAAATCGCGGCGCAGGATTCAGCGTGCAGGCGGGGCGGCCCAACTGCGTGGCGCCTGGCAAGCGGCCATTCCATACCATTATTCCCGGCTTCGTCACCCGCAACGGCGAGGCGTTGATGAGCTTGGGGCTCATGGGCGCTTCAATGCAACCCCAAGGTCATGTACAGCTGACGGTTCGTATGGCCGACTACGATCAATCGCCCCAAAGCGCGATCGACGCGCCTCGTTTCAGAATCGTGGAGGGCTTGCAAGTGAGTTTCGAACCAGCACTTGCCGCATCCACGCTCGAACAGTTAAAAGCGCGCGGCCATGTGCCGGTCACGCTAACCGACGGTTATACCGATTTCGGTTGCGCGCAAATCATTCAGCGCGAAGGAAGTGTGTACCTTGGGGCCTGCGATTTACGAAGAGATAGCTTAGCCGCCGGCTATTGAGATTTACTAGGAGAAAGCGTCATCACGCAGGCCCTTCAGCCGTCTCCGCGGTCGCATCCCTGAAGGGACCCTGCTCCGCGCTCCGACGTCCCCTGCGATTGCGTTGCGATAGCTTGGCTGCGGGTTACTGAAGGTTCCAAGCTGAGCGAGGACTGCCGCACACATCGCCGCGAAGCGAGAGTGCACTTTGCGGACACGCGCCGATCAATCCCGCGTTCAGGTTTCCGAATGACCGAGCGGACCATCCAGCGGACCGGGCCATTGAGTGGCAGGTCCCTCGGGACGCGGGGCTTCTTTGCGTTCCCGTGTGCGGGTCGGCTCGGGTTGACGTTCGGCGACGCGCTGGGCATTGCCTTCTTTGATAGGGTCCATCTGAAGCTCCTATGAATGCTTCGTAGTATCGGGCTTTGCGCCTGCCCGGCTCTATGAAGCAATTCACGCTTCCCGATCAGGAATACCTCATAGAATTTAGGGCACAAAAAAGCCCGCTCAAAGCGGGCTTGAGGATGCGGCATGGCACAACTTAAGCCGCCAGCGCGTACTCTCCGGAACTGCGTTTCATCTGGGCAAGCGTCGCCCGGTTGGAAAAGTTGCTCAGCAGCGGATCGTCCCAACGATAGGTGCGGCGAAGCAAACCCGCGCCGTCCATCCAGGCATTGACGAAAGGCGTGAGCAATTGCGCGACGATATCGTTCATTTGCGCACTCTCTCCCTGGTTCAACTCGCATTGGGGGAATAGATAATCCGCTTCCGACTGCGCGCTTTGGGGTGTGATTGCTTGTAATTCCGTAAACGCATCAAAAATGCGACCGAGTTGCGAATAAAACGTCCACTCTTCCACTTGGATTGCGGAGTGCTGCGGAAGCGATGTTTCAAATTGATGAGACATAATGCACTTGGCCTGAGAACTGCGGACGGTGTCCATGATGCGTTGAATTTCGATTTACCGCAGCGCGAAAGTGACTGAATCTTGTGCGCAAAAAAGCGGGCCGCTTAAGTCGGATTTTTCCTTACAAACCGTTTATTCCGCACTCGGAATCGGTTCGTCCTTGAACTCTTCCTGAATCATCAGCGCTTCGGGTTTGGCTCGCAGAAAGGCACTCACGAGTTCCGGATCGAAATGGCTGCCGGCGCATTTCCCCACGTATTCGAAAGATTCCTCAGCGCTCCAGGCGCGCTTATACGGCCGGTTGGAAGTCAATGCATCGTAGACATCCGCCACCGCCACAATGCGCGCAGGCAACGGGATATGGTCGCCCACGAAGCCGTAGGGATAACCGCTGCCGTCCCATTTTTCATGGTGGCCGAGCGCAATCAAGGCGCCCATGCGCAAATACTTGGAGGGGCTGTCTTTCAGGATCTCGTAGCCGATGCTCGGATGCTTTTGCATTTCCCGGCGTTCGTCATCACTCAGTTTGCCGGGTTTGAGGAGAATGCCGTCCGGGATGCCGATTTTGCCGATATCGTGCAGGGGCGCAGCCAATTCGATGGTTTCGGCTTCCTGTTCGCTTAGCCCGATTGATTCGGCAATGAGGCGCGAATAGCGCGCCATGCGAAGCACGTGGTTGCCTGTTTCCTCGTCGCGAAACTCCCCTGCGCGCGCTAACCGGAACAAGGTTTCTTTTTCGCGCTGGCGCACTTCGCGCGTCGCTTCATGCACCATGCCTTCGAGCAGACGGCCTTTGTCCTGCAAAGCCAGTTGTTGTCGACGCATGGTCAGCAAATTGCGGCAGCGCGCGAGGCATTCGCGCGGATCGATGGGCTTGATCAGGAAATCGCTGATACCGGCATCGAGCGCCGCATAGCGCACTTTCTTTTCATCGTGCGCAGTGACCATGACCACTGGTACGTGCGCGTAATCGGGAAGCGTACGCAAATGGGCGACGAATTCGATGCCGTCCATGTCCGGCATGCGGTAATCGACCAAAACGAGATCGGCGCGGCACTTCGAAGCCCAGGCGACAGCGTTAAGAGGGTTATCGAACGGGACGACCGATACGTCGCGCTCAACGCTGCGGACGATCTGTTCGAGAATGGCCCGGCTGGTTGATTGATCGTCGACGATCATCACGGTGTTCTGGATGGCCGGTACGGCACGAATGCGCGATTTTGAATTACGTGGTTGAGAATTCATCTGTCGAGCCTAAACCCACGGCTTAAGACAGTCTAGTCGGTGGAGCGCTCCACGCGTGTGCGCCGGTGTAATAGCACACACCGGCGCATCCGTAATCGTCACTTTCGGCTTCGCTGACCCAAGGTCGCCGCCATGCGGCTGTTTTCTAGCGCAATACGCCATTAAAAGAGACTTCGACGCCGAGCGCTCGAATACCGCTTTGGTGACCACCTATGCCTTCATAATTCCATTCCGAAGCGACCCAACTCAGGGGCGTGATGCATTCCGTAGGAGAACGCCACGACACATAAGCCGGTCCCCGGTAGGCGAGGACTGCAAAGGCGGAAAAAATGCCGATCAAAAGAAAAAGCGGAAACATCGCCAAAAATAGAATTGCGGCGAAGATCATCATTACCCAGGCATAACAACGGTCTTCCCGGATTTGAATGGAATGCATAGAAACCCCCTTTAATAACTAACGAACCGGTCTGTCTCATGCAGGAGACGTACCGTGGGCTTCTAATCAGAATTTATTACAGTCCGCTAAGAAGTTAGGCGTTTTTTTCAAAGCCGTTTATGACAAGACCGGGTGCCAAATTCATCACACTCGGTCCATTCGGGTAAAAAAGAAGGCCGCGCAAGGCGGCCTTCCCCCTCCCGCGCGGCGAACCGCGCTACGACTTCCCCTCAGCGTATTCGATGCCGCTTGTTCATCCGGCTGCGATGGCAAGCACCGGTGCAAGTGCGCGTTGCTCTTTAAAGTGTCCGTAGGTGCATTCATCCTCGATCGTGCCGCTACCGTCGGTTAAACACACTCGACTCGGGCGCGTATCCTGAGCCCACACATGGGCATACTCGAGCGCGCAATAACGATCGGCAAATATTTGTTTGGCCTCGCTGCCTTGCAATCGAACGCACCACCCGCCGACCGGCAAGGGCGAAACAAGAATAATGGGATCGTGCATGCTGTCTCGGATTGAAATCGAACGAGGCCCTTACTGCGAAAAACGGGCCAACCGATCCATGTTTCCCCCCAGTAGTCGCGGCGGCGTGAATTTCCCGCGTTATTGCGGGCGCTAATGCGCACTGCTACACGTTTCTGGAGGCGGTTGAGACCTTTTGCAACGCTACCCGCTGTGCCACGAATTGCGATTCGGCGAGTCTTCGACAAGAAATGTCAGGAGGATGCCGCTTAGCCGCGATTGACCGCAACCTCCTTAGGCGCGTAACGACTTTCCATTTCGCGGCGAAAACTGATCGCGTGATCGGTCGGATCGAACGCCACATCGGACCATTGCAAAATGGCGCCCGCCGCGACAGGTCGCTTCAATTTCAAACCCGCAGCCAGCCCTAGCGGCAATGCGCCTCGGCGCAAAGATTCTGCCGCGGGCATAAGCTTGCCGTAGACCGTATAACCGCCCTCTCCGTCCAACAACTCGCCTTCGCGCAAGTCACGCTTGGCGGTTGCAGCTACATCGGCGCGGAAGCCGCGCGGCGCGCCCGTGGGTTCGCCTCGCAAACCCACCGAGGCGATACTGATTCCCAGTTCCAATCCGATCAGATGATAAGGCTTGTACATCGCCGCGTATTGCCCCGAGGGATCGGTAACCAGGCCATATTCGCGAAAACATTTGCGCACATATTCCGTGTCGCCCGCGAAGCAAACGTATACACCCCAGCGTAGATCGCGCGGGACAGGAGACCCATCACGATTTACGCTCGAAACAACTTCGACCTGGCCTCGATGTTCGAGCACGCCCCCCTCGCTCTGCGGTCTCAATACGCGCGCCAAGGCATCCGCACTACAAGGCGGAAAACCCAAGCCATTGGAAGGTGCGTGCAAACCTGTTGCATTGGCGACGGCCGCCATTTCAATCGCCGATTTCGTGCCGTCCAGAAAGGAATTGAACATTTGCGCATTGAAATCGCCCTGCGTCACCATTTCCGGGGTGAAGCCGTAATGCGGCCAGACGGTATCGGGCGTGGAGTCGTGATAAGCGGGCAGGTATTTCGTCCCCTTGCCTGCGGCGATAACTTCCAATCCCGCAGTGCGTGCCCAATCCACCATTTCGCAAATCAACGCCGGCTGGTCGCCATAGGCCAGCGAATAAACGATGCCCGCTTGCGCCGCGCGCTCGGCGAGAAGAGGCCCAGCCAGCGCATCTGCTTCCACATTCACCATTACGATATGTTTCTTATGCTCGCAGCACGCGAGCACATGGCGTATCCCCGCGGTCGGATGGCCTGTCGCGTCGATAACGATATCGACAAAAGGATTTTGGATGAGTGCCAGACCATCGTCGCCGACGTACGTACTGCCCTGTTTCGCAGCTTCTTCGAAATTTCGTGCGCCGAACCGTTCCGCTTCCCAACCGGTACGTTGCAACGCCTCGATGGCCCGCGTGG
>DATEEW010000337.1:0-4785 GCA_035280965.1 Burkholderiales bacterium | reverse complement strand
CGCGTAAGCGATGCGTCCGCTGGAAACGTCGAGCATGATTTCGTCGATGGTGCCCAGTTTTTCGCCGGAACCATTAATTACTTCATCGCCCTCGAGGGTGCCCGCCGACATGATGCGGGGCCCCGGACCGCTATCGAGTTGATCCTCTGTATCGACGCCCACGATTTTCGCGCCGCTGGTACGCAGCGAAGAGCCGCCGGCCGAAGTTAGGGTAGAGGGTTCGTATTCGTTTGCCATGGTGAAAATCCTTTCGCTAAAACGATATGTTGATCACTGCTTCCGTTCGTCTCAGGGTTACTGTGGAGCGCTGCTCGAGCTCCCGCTGGGCTTGGTGTTCTGCCGGCCCGGTTGTTGTTCGCCGATCGCCGAACTTTTTCCCATGGGACCGCTATCTCCGGCCGGCGCGCCGAATTGCTGCCGCGTGGCCGAATCTTGTTCTAGCGTCTTCGACTCTTTATCCACCTTGGTTGTCGCACCTACTGAGCCGCGGCCGTACATGCCGCTATCGCCGGCCGGCTCGCCCTGTTGCGCACGTTCGGAACTCGAAGGCGGGGTAGCCGGAGTGGCCGGGGTAGCCGGAGTGGCCGGGGTTGCTGCGGGTGTGTCGGAGCGAGCGCGGCCATAAGCCCCACTGTCTCCGGCCGGTTCGCCCTGTTGCGCACGCTCTGTAGAGGACGGGGGCGTGCTCGACCGCGGTTTATTGTAGTAATCGTCCGCGGCATAGGCGGGGGCGCCGAGAAAGGCTCCGCTCACTGCGGTGGCAACGCAAAAATTTCGAATCATTCGTTTGTTCATGAAAAAATCTCCTGTAGATCAGTACTGATGTGAAACGTTAAAAAAGATTAAGGAGCGGATGCGCCAACACGACCGCTTGCTTCGTAGCGTTGCCCGTAGTAACGGTGAACTTCGCTGTTCCATTGATCGTTGGCCATGTCGGGCCAACGGTTGGCCTCGAACGCCGGCGCGTTTTTCAACCGCGTCTTGTCGGCATTGAGCACAAACTCATTGCGCGCTGTGTCAAGTTTCAGCGCTTTCCAAGGGACGGCGTATAACTTGTCGCCAACCCCCATAACGCCACCCATTGACACGATGACGTAGGAAATCGATCCGCCGTTCGGATTCAGAACGATTTCTTTGATATCGCCCAAATCGTCGCCTTGAAGATTGCGGACATCAGTGCCGATGATCTTGGTTGCGCGATGCGTTCTTTCCCAACTGTCATCGGGGCCTGCTTTGCGTAAATCGCTGGAGTTGTTCGACTCTTTGTCGCGATTGACGGCACGATTCTCCGCGTTGGCGAAGCCCGCATCTAGCGCAGCGCTCAGAGCGACCGCCGCCAATAGAGGTCGAAATGCTTCCATGACTGCTCCTCGTCTATTCGGTTCGCTCCTTTTTTGACCGGGACACTGCCGGAGAACTCGGATGCGTAACCGATATACAAGAACGGCAAGCCCTGTGCCCGAGGTAGATGTGTACGCGCCGAAGTAGGCATGTTCACTGCTCTTATGCATGCGGTATCGACGAGCGAGGAGTGGCGGCAGATGGTGGCGGTAACAGTGAAGTCCGTATTGAACGAGTTGATGCGGACATGCAAAGAGGCGCATACGTGTTTCGTGGCGTGGTCGGCGAAAAGTGGAGACGAAAGTTTGCGACGGCTGTTGATGTATCGCGCGCGCGTCTGCCTTCGTCATGGCGCTGAAATTGCTGCCCTGATAGAAGAAAGCGCAGATCAAACGTGCAGCGGTCCGGATTTGAATGCAGGGGCGCGGAGACGCAGCTGGAGTGACCTACGGCGAATGATTCGACGGGTCCGCGGTCGCAATGTATTTGAGGCATGTGAAGCCGAAGATTCGCGCACATTGATGCGATATCGCGACGCGCTGGAATTCGAACTGCCTGAAGCGGTCCACGCTGCAGTGGCTGCGCAGTTTGTCGAATTAATCGAGCAGCATGCCCGTATCGCACGTATGGGTGAGCGTGAGAACGAGCCCGGCCCGTGCGAAAGCCTTGTGCCGGATCGGGAAGAACTGGCGCGCGCGTAAAGGAAATGCGCGCGACCCTATAACCTGAAGGAGCGGAACATGGACCAAGTCGAAATGCAATCAAAGTTGGATCAATCTAAGCAACAGATCAATGAATTACTCACCCGTGGACAGGCTTACGCGGCAGAGTTCGGCGCAAAAACGCAGGCACAATTGCGCGAGCGTCCTTTCGTCGCCGTAGCGGGCGCCGTGGCATTGGGCTTTATCGTGGGTGCTCTGCTTGCGCGTCGTCGGTCGCGAGATTCCTGAGACAGGGGCGCGCGCCGTTTTCGCGGTTGCGCGCGCCATCTTTTTACAAGGAATACGGATGACTAGAGTTCTCGTCGCTCTATTGGCGTGCGCGTTGTGTGCTTGCGAAAAGAATGAGAAAACTGTCGTCGAACCTCGATCCGCGCCGAGCGCGCGCCCTTCACCGGTAACATCGCTGCCGTCCACCTCGACTGTTCCTCAGGCGGATCAGGACTTCGCGACGAAGGCGGCTTCGAGCGGTTTGGCGGAAATGGAAGCCAGTCGCGCCATCAGCGAAAAAACAACCAGTGATGGGGTGCGCGAGTTTGCGCAACAGATGGTTCAGGACCATGGGCGCGCCAATCAGAAACTTATCGATCTTGCCGCTGCGAAGCAGATTCAACTGCCCACGGGAGCGGTTGGTCCGCACGCGGACGCCGTGACTCGATTGAGCGGCGCGATGGGGGCGGACAGCGACCGCCTCTATGTGCAGGATTTCGGCATCCAGGCGCACAAAGAAGCGATCGAGTTATTTGAGCGTCAAGCACGCGAGGGCACCGATGCCGAGCTCAAAGCCTTCGCTGAATCCCAATTGTCGACGCTGAAAACGCACCTGGACCACGCGCAAAAGCTCACCGAATCGCTCCCACAATAGTGGAAGTCGACACTGCGCTCGACCGAGTGGGCTTACATTACAGTTCAGACACCCAACCCGGCATCAGCCGCAGGCGCTGCGGCAAAGGTTTTTCCTATGTGCGTGCCGATGGTGCCCGCGTTCGCGACCCACAAACTTTGGCGCGTATCCGGGCCCTGGCAATCCCGCCGGCGTATGAACAGGTCTGGATTTGCTCCGATCCAAACGGACATTTACAGGCCACCGGAATCGACGCGCGTGGACGTAAACAATATCGCTATCACGCTGAATGGCGCTGCATACGCGATGCGGATAAATTCGCGCGTCTGCACGAATTCGGCCGGGCGTTGACGCGGATTCGAAAAAAAGTAGCGACCGATATGCGTAAGCCGCGCCTGCATCGAGATTGCGTAATCGCGACGGTGGTACGACTTCTCGATCGCACGCTGATTCGGGTCGGCAACGAACAATACGTTAAAGAAAACAACTCTTATGGTCTAACGACCATGCGTACGCGGCACGTTCGGGTGCGCGGTTCGAAAATTCGTTTCGATTTTCGCGGCAAGTCAGGTGTTCGTCATTCTGTCCTTATTGACGACCCCCGCGCCGCCGAAGTGATGCGCTGTTGTCTGGAGTTGCCTGGCCAAGAGTTGTTTCAATACCTGGACGATGCCGGAGAGCCGCGCATCGTCTCGTCCACTGACGTGAATGAGTATCTACGTGCAGCCGGCGGGGAGGATTTTAGCGCCAAGGACTTTCGGACTTGGTATGCGACGCTAAGCGCGATAGAAATATTGGCGCCGCTGCGTTTCGCTTCCGAACGCGAAGCGAAAGCGCAAATCAAGTCCGCACTGACAAAGATCGCGGCGCAATTGGGCAATACACCCAGCATGTGCCGAAAGTGTTATGTCCATCCGGGTGTTCTTACCCTCTTTCTGCGGGATGAGTTGCACATACGTGCGAAACGCGGACGTAATGGCCGGGAACGACTGTTGCACCTTCTGCAATGCGTGTCTAAAGCCCCCGACACGTTTGCCCGCGGAACGGCCGCTAAACAGCCGTCTTCGCGGGCGCTTGGCCTGAGGAGGCCCGGTCGTACCGCGAAGGAGGGACGAGCATGGCTGTAGAGATCACAATGGCGCCGCGGCGCATGTTTTTTCATCCGATTTCCTGGGCCGCGATTTTCGCCGCGCTTGCCGTCGGCATCGCCGTGCAAATGCTGCTGATACTCGGCGGACTCGCCTTAGGGGTCAGTGTGGTCGAGCCGGCGGAAACTTCAACGCGTCAAGTTTCACTTTCCGCCAGCGGATGGAGTACCGCCAGCATGATCATTGCGGCGTTTATCGGCGGCTATGTCGCATCGCGCGCTTCGGGTCTGCGTCGCAAGGGCGATGGTGCTTTGCATGGCGCGGTCGCGTGGGCGGCGTCGACCCTTCTTTACGCGATATTGGCTTCAACGGTGTTGGGTCAAGCATCCGCCGGCGTATTCGGTGCCCTGCGTCCGTTGTTGATCAGCGCGATTCCACTCGGGCAATCGGCCCCACAAAATGAACAAGCGCGTGTCGAAGCGATTCGGTCACTCGAGTCGGCCGGGCTGACGATGCAACAAGCCGTCAATATTGTCGATCAAATGGCTGCAGCCTCGGGAACTGCACAAACCACACCTTCGGCTCAAGCGAAAGCCGAAGTAGTCGCTGATCGCGTCGGGCTTGCTATCGGATGGCTTAGCGCGGCTGTTCTGCTCTCTTTATTTGCGGGAGTGGTCGGTGGCTTGACCGGCACCGTAGGTCAGCGGCGCGTCAATCGGCGCACCGATATCTCATATGGCGAAGCCAGAGTATTGAGTCGAACGCCTTTGTAAATCACCTAAGGCATGAAGCG
>DATEEW010000336.1:0-7190 GCA_035280965.1 Burkholderiales bacterium | reverse complement strand
GTGCGCGAAGGCACTGGCGACACCTTCGACGGCGAAAAGGTCACGGTGGATTCGATGAAGCCGTTGCTGGGCAAATGGATGGCCGGCGCGGCGAACGAGGTACCGAAGTTCATCGCGCGGAAATAAAAACTAAATCATAGGGTGGCGGACTTCAATAGTCCGCCACTGGGAGAGATCAGGGAATGTGCCGTTTGGCGCCACGCTAATTGCGATGGTGCCTTTTGGACTGCTCGCCCCAGCCAAAGGGCGGGATACGTCCAGCCCGAAAAAGCGCTGAATGAAGCGCAGGGAAACTCGACGCAGCGCCCCTAACAAATAACGCGGCTCATGCCCCGCCCATAGTGGACAGAGGCATGCATGTTCGCCAATTTTTTGTCATTAAATTGATCGCTACCATGCGTTGTCCCTCGCTCCTGCTCCCGCCGCTCTTCGTAGCGGCGTTTCTATTTCCGCTATCCGCTATCGCGGCCGACTCGGCAAAGGTTTCCACCCTGGTCGCCTCGCAGACCAAGCCATGGACCGGCGATTTGGATGGCATGCTCGAGCGTCGCTACATTCGCGTGCTGGTGGTACCGACCAAGTTGCAGTATTGGGTCGAGCGCGGCCAACAGACCGGCGCCACCTATGAAATGCTGACCGCCTTCGAAGAAACGCTGAATAAAAAGTACAAGCTTCAAAAACACGTCAAGACTCACGTGGTCTTCATTCCTACGTCCCGCGACGATTTGATTCCAGCGCTCAAAGCGGGACGCGGCGATATTGCCGCCGGCGGATTAACAATCACGGATGAGCGCCTCGAGGAAATCGATTTCTCCGAGCCTTTTGCCCGTGGCGTCAAAGAAATCGTTGTCACCGGACCGCGCTCACCGAAGCGGCTGAACAGCGTGGATGATCTGGCCGGCAAGGAAGTGTTCGTGCGCAAATCTTCCAGCTACTGGACGCATCTGGAAGCCTTGAACGAACGCTTCTCCGACGAGGGGAAAAAGAAAATCAGGCTCCGCGCAGCCCCGGAGGAATTGCAAGATGAAGACCTGCTGGAAATGTTGAACGGCGGGCTGGTCCGGCTCTGCGTGGTCGACCGGTACAAGGCGCTTCTATGGGCGGAGATTTTGCCGAACATCAAGGCGCGCGAGGATATCGTCGTCAACGAAGGCGGTGAAATCGGTTGGATGATCCGCAAGAACAGCCCAAAGCTGAAGTTCGAGGTCGACGCATTCGCAAAGATGCACGGCCAAGGCACCGCCTATGGCAACACGGTCATCCGCAAATACATCGGCAGCTTGAAGTTCGTGAAGCCCGCAACCTCCGAAGCGGAAATGCGCAAGTTCGCGCAGACCGTGGAGATGTTCAAAAAACATTCAGCGAACTATTCCATGGACTATCTGTTGATGATGGCCCAGGGCTACCAGGAGTCGCGACTCGATCAGAATGCAAAAAGCCGTGTGGGCGCCATCGGCGTGATGCAGGTGATGCCGGCAACTGGAAAAGATATGAAAGTCGGCGACATCACCCAGATCGATCCGAACATCCATGCCGGCGTGAAATACGTTCACTTCGTGCAGAAACATTTTTTTGAAAAAGAACCAATGAGCGAACTCAACAAAACGCTTTTCGCCTTCGCCTCCTACAACGCCGGGCCCGGTCGTGTGCGGCAACTGCGCAACGAAGCGCAGAAACACGGACTCGATCCGAACATCTGGTTCAACAATGTCGAACTGGTCGCTGCCGAAAAAGTCGGCCCGGAGCCGGTCACCTACGTCGCCAGCATCTACAAGTACTACATCGCCTACAAACTGGCGGCCGAGGATTTAGAGGAACGCGAAAGAATCAAAACCTCGTCGACACGTTAAGTTGGGACAGCTCAGGGGACGACGCGTCTGAATACGCTCAGTACCTGCTCAGTACTTGCTCAGTACTTGTATTGTCCCGAGAACTGAACGCGAACGTCATCTCCCGTATCGCCGTTCTTTTGCTCCAACTTGCCCCAGAGCAATTCGGCGCCCGCCATCACATTCTTGGCCGGATACCACAGCAGGTTGCCCGAAGCGTAAGAACCTTGTTTGTAGCCGTTATCCGCCTGTCCGCCGGTGTTGTCCTGACGATGCACGCTATAACCGACAGAACTGCTGAATCTGTCGTTCCAGTAATGATCGTAGTAGAGGAAGCCGCCGAAGGTTTCGACGGTCTCGGCGCTAAACGATGCGCTGGGACCGAGGTCGACACCACCGTCGTTCATGTAGCTCGCAATGCCTTCGCCATAAACGAGTCCGCCAGTGATGCGGTTCTTGCCACTCGTTTTCAGCCAACCGCTCAGGTTCAAACCCCACCCCGTTTTCGAACCGGAGGGATCGCTACCCGGATTACTGGCCACCTCGTAGCCGAGATAACGCAGGATGCCGGCGATCTGGAACTGCCCCCAATCGCCTTCCATAGCAAAGCGACCGACGAGGTCGGGATATTTGGTATGGCTTTGTACATCGATGTCCTCTAGCGCGGGATCGATCTCCGCCGCCTTGCCGGTATCGATCGCTGCATTGGGCGCTTCGATCGATACAGCGAAATTCGCACTCTCACCCTGCCAGGCGGTGTAGCGCAGTTGCGGATTGCGCAGAAACACCATTCCCGGCGGACCCCAATAGTCGATGGTATTGGGGAAGGTGTCGACGTTCATGAACAAAGAGTAATACTGTCCCATACCGAACTTGCCTAGCTCAGCCCATGCGTTCAATACGCGGAATTCCGTATTGCCGCCCCCGGTACCGAACAGATCGAAAGTCGTTTCGGCTTTGAGCAGGCCGAGCGAGGTGGGCACGAATCCCTTTAGGGCGATCGAGGTCTGGCGGATGCTGAAAATAGTTTCGCCGTCGTTGCCGCATCCCGCATCGCCCGGGCAAGTCACGGGAATTTGCGAAGGCCGCAAAGTGGAACTCCAATCGTCGTTGACGCGATTGAAGTCGTAAATCATGTCCATCTGAACTTTGCCGGAGATTTCCAGTCGTGCCATTTCCGGGTTCGCCGCGCCCGCTTCGGGTGCGGTGTCGGGTGCGAAGACGATCGGGCCGCCGGAACTAAGGGGCGCTGCGGCGGGAGCGGCTTTGCGCTCCTGCTCCAACGATTCGACGCGTTGCTGCAATTCTCGAATAATGCGCAGCGCCTCTTCGAGTTGCGCTTTGATTCCGTCGATAGATTGAGCACTGACACTGCCGCTCGCTATCACGCCGAAGATAAAAAAGATCACCGCTAAAGATCGCTTCATGGACGCTCTCCCAAAAGCAGATGCGCGTCCATTACGGCGCGCATGGGCGAAGTAAATTGTTCTCGCCATGTGCACCTGCATATGGCGATATCAATCGTTGTTGCGTTTTGATGTCATCGCGTAACCTTCGCCAGCACGGCATTCAACCGTTCGATGACGGCCGCGCTTTCCAGCACGCCTCGATGCGTTTCTTCGAAACCTTCAAGGCGTGTGGCAGCCTGCTGCGCTTGCGGCAACAACTGGCTCGCAAGCGTGACGGTTCCGTCGTTGGCCTCGCTTAGAGAAACCCCGCTTTGCTTGAAACTGAACCAGAGTTCATGCGGTACACCGAGATCGCTCGCATACAGCGAGCGGAGATATTCGCTGCCGGGTGCCATATCAACCCAGACGCGCGCGACGGCCGGCGACATACTCACGCCTATCGCCGCCGCCGAATGTCCGGCCCAGGGAGTGGAAAGGGACACGAACAGGGGAATTGACGCACGCCCACCCGCACGCGTGTAGCGTTGCAAAAATCCGCGCGAGACGACCCCGCCCATGCTGTGCGCCACGACAACCATTGACTTGAAGCCGTATCGCACCTGCAGCTTCTGCACCGTCTGAGTAAGCAGATCCGCCGATGTAGCCAGATGCGCCCCGGAGGGATAGTAAAACACCCAAGGTTGAAAGCGATTTCTATCCAGACTATTAATGATCGTGTTGAACAATCGTGGCGAGCTGTTGATGCCATGCACGAAAATCACCGGGATCTTGTTCTTGTCGTAAGGCTCCAGGAAATAGACGCCGGGCTGCCCCTTGAACAAAAAATCGAAAGGACGCCACAAGCCATCGAGCGCGATCTCTTCGGCGAAATGCGGATCGGAAAGCGGCCGGACCTCGCCTACAGCGGTCCATTGCCCGAGAGACTGGGCAATCTGTTCATCCGGGCTGCGCACCTGGAGCGTCGCGACATCGATAATCTCGTTGATACGCGAACGCCCGTCGACAGGAATCGAGAGTGCGATGTTGTCGTGACGCTGCCCCGCTTCGCAGCTCAGCATCCGACTTTCTTCCAGGCGCAAAAAGGGCTCGCCTGGTTGATACTTCAGATCGCGATTCACGTCCTGAAAAGCGACCAGACCGTAGCGACCGGGTCCGGTGTGAAAACGCCAAGCCCCGGGCTGATCCAATACGAAGTGATCGACGATTTCCCAAGACCCCGGCTGCGTCCACTCCGCGCTCTTTTGTCGCCCCAATACCACGACCAGCGAGGAAGCTTGAGGGCTTGCGGCGGCGACTCGACCTTCTATGCTGCATAAGGCGTCGAGTTTTTCTTGCTGCGGTTTAATGGCGAAAAGACCACAACCGGGCAACACCAGTGACAATCCCAACATAAGAACCAGTCGAACGCGCATGAGCCTCTTTTATTTATTGATTGCGATGCTTCAGGGGAAGATGGGCGGATTACGCGTAAGGTCTACGGTAGGTTGTTCCGCTAGACGATCGGCTTCATTCTCCCAACCGCCGCCCATGGCCTTGTAAAGATTGATAACGGCGAAATGAAGCTGGCTTTCCGTCTGCGCGAGCTGCAATTGCGCGGAAAACAAACTGCGTTCTGCATCCAACACTTCGATATAACTGGTGTAGCCGTTGTCGTAGCGCAACCACGCGAGTTCGGAATAGCGGGCAAGTGCATCCACTTGCCGTCGCTGGGCAGCCAATTGTTCGCGTGTCTTGGTTTGATCGATTAGCGAATTCTCGACTTCGGCGAAGGCGTTCTGTATTGATTGTTGGTACGCATATAAAGCTTGTTTCTGTTGCGCCTCGGAAACCGTCAAGCGTCCGAGCAATGTACCGCCGGTGAAAAGCGGCTGGCTCAGCACACCGCCATAGGCCCATGTACGCGCGTCGGAAGAAAATAGTTCCGACAAGTCATCGCTGACAAACCCCAATATTCCGGTCAGCGTAATCGAAGGAAAAAAAGCCGCCTTGGCGACGCCTATGCGTGCGTTCGCGGCGATGAGCTGCTGCTCAGCGGCGCGGAGATCGGGCCGACGTTCGAGTAATTCAGAGGGAAGTCCCGCCGGTACCTGTGGCAGTTTGAGCGCAGTCAGCGTGCCGCCGCGTTTGATCGGACCCGGATTGCGGCCCAATAGCGTGGAAAGATTATTTTCCTGTTGGGCAATCAGTTTTTCAAAAGCAGGGATCGCCGCTCGGGCGCTTTCGTACTCCGACCGGATTTGCTGCAACTCCATTTCGGAAACCGTGCCGCCTTCAAAACGAAGACTGAAGATTTCCACGGAACCACTGCGCGCGCGTACGGTATCTTGTGAAACCTGCAGTTGGCGATCGAGGCTGAGCAGGTTGATGTATGAAGAAGCAACCGTCGCGACCAATGTCAACAGGACTGTGCGGCGATTTTCTTCGACGGCGAGCAACTCCGCGCGCGCCGCTTCGGTCGCGCGACGCAAGCGGCCCCATAAATCGATTTCGAAGGAGACCCCGAGATCGATCGAATAGAAATCGGTGTAGTTCGACTGAGAATCGGGAATCGGCGGGGTGCCGATGCGGGACAATCGTTCGCGCCCGCCCTGCGCCTCCACCCCCGCCTGCGGAAACTGCTGTCCGCGTTGAGCACCGTAGCGGCCGTAGAATTCCTCCACCCGCGCAGCGGCAATCAGCACATCCTTGTTCTCGGCCAGCGCAATGGCGATCAATCGTTCGAGCTCCGGATCGCCGAACTGGGTCCACCACATCGTATTGGCGGTGTCACGCGCCTCACTGTCCGCATGGCGATACGTCGCCGGGGTATCCAAGACCGGCCGCTCGTAATCCGGGCCCAGCGTGCAACCGGACAGGATGAGTGCGCTTACACAGATCGGCAGGCCGCGCATCAATCGCCCTCTCCAGGCGTCGCTGCGGGTGCAGGATGTGGTTCGCTCTTGTCCTTCTTCCCGCTAAAACGTTCGCTCATGCTTTCGATGACGTAATAGAACATCGGGATGAAGAACACGGCGATCACCGTCGCCCCCAACATCCCGCCGATCACGCCGGTGCCGATCGACTGCTTGCTGTTGGCCGCAACGCCGGTGGCGATCGCCAGAGGCACGCAACCCAAGATAAAGGCCAGCGAGGTCATGACAATGGGCCGCAAGCGATCGCGCGCCGCATTCATCGCCGAATCCAACACCGTTTCGCCTTTTTCGCGGTTCATCACCGCATATTCGAAAATTAAAATGGCGTTCTTCGCCGCCAGGGCGACGAGCATCGTCAGACCGATCTGGAAGTAGATATCGTTTTCCAAACCGCGAATCAGAATGGCGAGCAGCGCGCCGAAAAGCGCGAAGGGCACGGCGGTCAGCACACCCACGGGGAGCGACCATTTCTCGTATTGCGCCGCCAGAATGAGGAAGACCATGATCAACCCGAAGACGAAGACAATCGCCGACGCTCCACCGGCCTTTTTCTCTTCGAAGGTCTGTCCGCTCCAGGCAACCCCGAAATCGCTAGGCAATACCTCCGCTGCGGTTTCTTCGAGCGCCTTGATCGCCTGCCCCGTGCTGTAGCCGGGCGCGGGGTTGGCCGTCAGCTTGACGGCCGGAAAGTTGTTGAATCGAGTCACCAAGTCCGGACCGGTAACATAGCGCGTCGTGACGACCGAGCGCAACGGCACCATTGCGCCGCTTTTGCTGCGCACATAAACCTGCGTCAAATCTTCAGGGCGCAACCGGTATTGTGGCTCGGCCTGCAAGATCACCTGAAACAGTCGGCTGAACTTGGCGAACTGAGATACATACAGCGAGCCGAACAAGGTTTGCATGGCGGTATAAACATCTTCAACCGGCACACCGAGCGTCTCCGCTTTTTCTCGATCGACTTCCACCATCAATTGTTGCGCAGAGGCGTTGTAGGTCGAAGTCACCGGCCCCAGCTCCGGACGGTCCTTGAGCTTTGT
>DATEEW010000335.1:0-2110 GCA_035280965.1 Burkholderiales bacterium | reverse complement strand
CGGTTCGTGACCAATACGACCTTTGGCATCGTGGGCATATTCGATGTGGCAAGCGAAGCCGGAATGGCGAAACATGATGAAGATTTCGGCCAAACCATGGGCGTCTGGGGCTTGGACACGGGACCCTATTTGGTTCTGCCCATTTTCGGGCCGAGCAACGTGCGCGACGGGGCGGGTAGATTGGTCGACAGCTACGGGTACATGCCCTGGAAGGGGCCGGAATATGTGGGGATCCACGACTATGTTGCTTGGCGCAATGCATTGACGGCGGTGGATGTTATTAATACCCGCGCCAACCTGCTGGATGCCATTAGCGTAATGGAGGAGGCGGCGCTCGACCGTTATTCTTTCGTGCGCGATGCCTATCTGCAACGCCGGCGCAGCCAGGTGAACGACGGCAGGTCCCCAGACCGTAGGTCGCCCGACCGTAATTCGCGGGCCCATGAAATGCTGGAAATGGATGCCGCGCGCATTCCGGCGGACTTGCGTACTATGCCCGCCGAGGTGTCATCCCAAGCCGACAGCGAAGCGTTAATCGCTCAGTTGCCGAAGTGAAAATGGGCGCCCGGTTAACCCGGGTGCCGAATCACTCAAGGAGGCGCGGCCTCCTTTTCATTTTAAGATCGGTTCTTTTATGCGTAAATATCTAATCCCCCTGTTGTTCTGCTTCGCACCCTTAGCGCAAGCGCAGCAAGCGCCGGACGAATTGGTGAAGTCGGTCACCAAGGAAGTGATCGACATCCTCAAAGCCGATAAGGACATTCAAGCCGGCAACCCGCGTAAGGCGGCTGCGCTTATTTACGAGAAAGTGCTGCCGCATTTCAACTTCATGCGCATGACCTCGCTCGCAATGGGGCAGAACTGGCGCAAAGCGACGCCCGAACAGCAGAAGACGCTGGTCGAGGAGTTCAAAACGCTGCTGGTGCGCACCTATTCGACGGCGCTGACGTCTTATCGCAATCAGACTTTCGACTACAAGCCCTTGCGTATGCAACCGGGCGACAGCGAAGTCACGGTGCGTGCCGATGTCAAGCAGCCCGGCACCGAGCCCATCGCCATCGAATACGAGATGGAAAAAAGCGATTCGAGCTGGAAGGTCTACGACCTGTCGGTTGCCGGCGTTAGCCTGGTGACGACCTATCGCGAAACATTCAACACCGAAGTGCGCAACGGCGGCATCGACGGCCTGATCAAGACCTTGCAAGACAAAAACCGCCAACTCGCCGCGAAGAACTGATGAACATACGAGTCGAAGGGGATCGTTTATTCATCGAGGGCGATCTCGATGCTAAAACGGTCCCTGGGTTGTTCGAGGCGGGCATGAAGGGTATACGCGACGGCGTGAAAAGCGTGGACTTCTCCAAAGTGGCGAGCGCGGATTCCTCCGCCATCGCCATGACTTTGGCTTTGCTGCGTGAAGTGGAAACTGCCGGTCGCAGTCTGCAATTCCTCAATATTCCTCCCACCATGCTGAAGCTGGCGCGCCTATACGCCGTCGACGACGTGCTGCATAGCTAACACCAGCTTAGGAAGTCCGGGCGCATGGCCGCCGCAATCGAAATTACCGCACTCGGCAAGCGCTACGGCGCGTTGCAAGTCCTTTCCGATATCAACTTGAGCGTAGAGCAAGGCGATTTCTTTGCCTTGCTCGGACCTAATGGCGCTGGCAAGACGACGTTGATCAGCATTCTGGCGGGGCTCGTCCGCGCCACGAACGGTGAAGCGCGCGTCATGGGACACGACGTGGTGCGCGACTATCGCGCCGCGCGGCGTTCGCTCGGTGTAGTGCCGCAGGAATTGGTATTCGATCCCTTCTTCACGGTGCGCGAAACGCTGCGCATCCAATCCGGTTATTTTGGTTTACGTCATAACGACGCCTGGATAGACGAGGTGATGCATCACCTCGATCTCACCAGCAAGGCGGACGCCAATATGCGTGCGCTCTCCGGAGGCATGAAGAGGCGGGTCCTGGTCGCGCAAGCATTGGTGCATCGTCCTCCCGTGATCATTCTGGACGAACCTACCGCGGGGGTGGATGTGGAGTTGCGTCAGGGCTTGTGGCGTTTCGTGCAACGGTTGAACGAGGAAGGTCATACCATCGTGTTGACCA
>DATEEW010000334.1:0-4128 GCA_035280965.1 Burkholderiales bacterium | reverse complement strand
GGATAGCGGAAATAGAAACGCCGCTACGAAGAGCGGCGGGAGCAGGAGCGAGGGACAACGCATGGTGGCGACAGTTTTTTTAACGAAAGAGTGGCGAACATTCATGCTCGCCCACAGATAGCGGACGAGCATGAGTGCCGTATTTGCTGGGTTGCGTCACCTCGGGTTTCCGCTGCGCCTCTTTCTCAGGCTGAGCGTATCCGGCCCCCTGAAGGGGCGGACAGTCCCGATCTTCTCCCCTACGACCGGCTACTGAAGCCGCCGCGTTGTAATCCCGTT
Organism: Burkholderiales bacterium; assembly: GCA_035280965.1. Lineage (GTDB taxonomy): Bacteria > Pseudomonadota > Gammaproteobacteria > Burkholderiales > SG8-39 > DATEEW01. The sequence continues at coordinate 3,849 of DATEEW010000334.1, read as the reverse complement.
TTCTTTCATTTCCGCGCGATGAACTTCGGTACTTCATTCGCCGCGCCGGCCATCCATTTGCCCAGCAAGGGCTTCATCGAATCTACCGTGACCTTTTCGCCGTCGAAGGTGTCGCCAGTGCCTTCGCGCACGGACGCCAGCAGACGCTCGCCGGTCACGCTATCGGTGACTTCCGTTTCGACGAATAGCTTCACGTGGTGAGGCGCACCGCTCGCGGCACGTGATGCTGCGGTCAAGACGAAGGCGATGGGAATGAATTGGTAAGCCTTAAGCCCTTCTTTTTCGAGTGCCGCGCCGGTTATCGCCACGCGCAGACGTGCTACGCCCGGTCCCGGCGCGTTGACGATTTTGACTTGGGTGCCCAGCACTTCGCGTAATTGAGTGGTGGCATGTCTAGCAATACCCGTCAAAGTTCCCTCGCTGACCTTGTCGCTAGGCTGGGGCGCCGGATAAAGTTCCACTTTGTCGATCATGACCGCCGTATAGTTCTGCGGCGTCAGTTTGGGATTGACGTCGCGCATCACGGTCGTACCGAGTGCGTCTTGATACGGCTGCAGCGCGCTATAGTCCTTCAAATAGCCGGAGTATTTCGGAGGGGTTTGTTCCGCGGGCGTTTGCGCCTGAGCGGCAAGGCTCAATCCGGCAATCAGGCTGAGGTAGACAAAGGCGCGGGTTGTACGGGTCATGAACATATAGTTCTCCTGTGTTCGAGTCGAAGTTCGACCGGGGAGTAGGGGAAAAGTGCGTCGAAGATAGAGAAAGCGGTTCGCTTCGACCATGGGACCTTGGTCCAATCGTCTCAATCCGAAATCCGCGCGCCTTTCAGACAGTTATCCGGGATTTTTTCGGGGGCGGGAAAGACTTGCAGGCTGCGGATGGAATACAGCGGATAGAGCAGCAGCGCACCCTCGGCTTCGATCATCAGATACTGCTGCTTGAACAGTTCTTCGATGCGACGGGTGATGTTGTTGAAATCCCCAAGCTGGGTAGGGAAATCGAAGGCCACCGTGCTGCCGTCGTTGAAATGGATGCTTAAGGCTTTACGGTCGTCGCTCATGTCCGCCTATTTCGGTGGCCGGAATGCTCAACCTTAAGACACGGGCTTTCACACCGGCCATTGGACCAAAGTCCCATAGATAGGGCAAAGGGGTCCGGAAAGCGACATTTTCTGCGGCAGCGCGGCACGGTGGTTGGAATGGGCAGAATCGCCTAAACTGCGTCCATATTGCTTGGCGGCGAATAACGAAACGCCGGATCGGCCCTCAGGGGCCCAAGGCGCACAAGGCAGCCAAGCCTACGGGGAACGAACCATGCGTACCGGTGCAATGCATCAGGGCTTGGATTTGACGGACGGTTTCGATCGTCCGGGGGTGTTCGCGAGTCGACCGCCAGGCCCGGTTTGGTTGATTGCGGGGCTGACCGGAGTCGGCTATTACCTGGGCACCAAAGTTGGCTTCGCACTCACTTTTCAGCCGCATGCCGTCTCCACACTCTGGCCGCCTAACGCCGTCCTGCTCGCCGCATTGCTGCTGACCGCGCCTCGATACTGGTGGCTGGTTTTGCTGGCGGCCTTTCCTGCGCATCTCCTGGGTCAGATCCAGGGCAGCGTGCCCACACTCCAGGTATTGGCCTGGTTTGCGAGCAACTGTAGCGAAGCGCTAATTGGTGCAAGCTGCATCTGGTATGTGCGCCGAGCGCCTTTGCGATTGAAATCCTTCGGCGAGTTCTGCGGTTTCATCGGCTTTGGTGCGTTGCTCGCGCCTTTTCTGTCCTCCTTCCTCGATATCGGCCTATTGAAACTGATCGGTTGGGGGCAGGGCGAGTTCTGGTCACTCTGGGAAATGCGCTTCTTTTCCAATGTGCTCGCCAGCATTTTGCTGGTTCCCCTCATATTGGTCTGGAGGAATCATCTGCAAGATGCGCGCGCCGGACAATCGCCGGCGCATGTCTTCGAAGCTGTTTTCGTCGTCCTGTGTGTGTTGATCGTCAGCGCCGTGGTGTTCAAGCAGGATTTCTCTTCCGGCCCGGATTCGGCGACTCTGTTCGTCATGCTCCCTTTTCTGCTCTGGGCTGCCGTGCGGTTGGGGGTCAGGGGGACCAGCATGGCACTGCTTATTGTCGCCGTTGCGTCCATCTGGGCGGCGATACATGGACGAGGCCCATTCGTTGCGGGTTCGCCCGACCAAAGCGCGCTCACGGTGCAAATGTTCCTGATCGTCATTTCTATCCCATTGCTTCTGCTCGCCGCGATTATTGAAGAGCGGGGCAGGACGCAGGATGCGCTGCGGAGTTCGGAAGAGCGTTTTGCCAAGGCATTCCATTCGAGTCCTGACGCGATGGCGATCTTGCGACTGAGTGATGGCCACGTCATCGACGTGAATGATCGCTGGCAATTGCTGTTCGGCTACTCCCGGCAAGAGGCAATTGGCCGGACGACTACATCGCTGGGTCTTTTCGACGACGTGCAGACACGCGCCGGCTTGGCGGCACGCATCGAAAAGGAAGAGCATCTCCGCGATCTTCCTTTGGATTTGCGCACCAAATACGGGACGGCGCTCAAGGTGCTTATGACCGCCGAGAAGACCGAAATGGAAGGAATGCCCTGCGTGATTTCAATTCTGCGGGACGTGACCGAACAGCGGCGCGTCGAGCAGGAAGCGGCGGAACAGCGTCGCCACATGACTCATCTGACGCGGGTCGCCGTTCTCGGGCAGCTTTCCGGTGCACTGGCGCATGAGCTCAACCAGCCTTTAACCGCGATTCTGAGTAATGCTCAAGCGGCCCAACGCTTCCTCATGCGCGAGGAGCCGGATCTCGACGAATTGCGCGATATCTTGAAGGACATTGTGGCGGACGATAAACGCGCGGGGGAAGTAATACGTCGGTTGCGAGCGCTGCTAGGGCGCGGCGAAACGCAGCTCGATCACTTGAATGTAAACGACATTGTCGAGGAAACATTGACGTTGATGCATGGCGAACTGGTTGCCCGTCATGTCAGCTTGCATACCGAATACGACGAAGCAGTGCCGGAGGTAATGGCGGACCGGGTGCAGTTGCAGCAAGTCCTGCTCAATCTCATTTTGAACGCGACCGAAGCAATGAGCGAGAAGCCGTCGGACGAACGCGTGTTGACGGTGCGCACAGCCTGCGATGAAGCTGGGCGCGCGAAAATTTCGGTCAGCGACAGCGGAACCGGCATTGCGCCGGAACTACTGGATACGATGTTCCAACCCTTTTTTACCACGAAGGAACAGGGCATGGGCCTGGGCCTGTCGATTTCGAGAAACATCATCCTGGCGCACGCGGGGGCCCTATGGGCCGAGCGAAACCCAGAGGTGGGTGCTACGCTCCATATTCAATTGCCGGCTTGTCACGCGGAGGAGAATTCAGATGATGCAATCCGTGAGCACTGAACCTGTCGTCCATATCGTCGACGACGACCCGAATATTCTGCAGGGAGTCTCCCGACTGCTGCGTGCATCGGGATACCGCGTGCGTACGTATCTTTCCCCTCGATCGCTTCTTGACGAGCCGGACGTCGACGCGCCAGGATGCATTTTGCTCGATGTGTCGATGCCGGAACTGAGTGGGCTCGATGTGCAGGCAGCCCTGTCTCGATCGGAGAAGGAGCGTCCGATCGTTTTCATCACCGGTTTGAATGACGCGCGTATCGGCGTCACGGCTATGAAAGCGGGCGCGATTGATTTTCTCATGAAGCCTTTCGACGAAAGCGAACTTCTGGCCGCCGTGCGCACTGCGATCGCTAAAGACTGCGTGCAGCGCGAGGTCCGAGCACAATCGCTGCAGTTGCAGAAGAGGCTGGCAACTCTCACCAAGCGTGAGTTGGAA
>DATEEW010000333.1:0-4434 GCA_035280965.1 Burkholderiales bacterium | reverse complement strand
GCTCCCTTCGTCGGCGATGTCGTCCGCGCTGCGGGCGAACCAGTAAATTGCCGCGACGGGCTGTCGAAGACGCGTCGGCAGCAGGAGTGAAGCGACGGGGAAATTTTCGTAGTGGCCGACCGACATGGGATTGGCTTTGATTTGCTTTGATTTATACGCAAGCGAGGAAAAGCCCAAGACTTTCAAGCGTTTTCCGGTCGCCGGAGAGTATAGGTTCTAGTAGAATTGCGCGACACCCGCGAAGGTGGCGGAATTGGTAGACGCACTGGATTTAGGTTCCAGCGCCTATGGCGTGGGGGTTCGAGTCCCCCCTTTCGCACCACTCATCCAATCAACTTCAAAGCTCTCTCGCATGCAAAGCACCATTGAAACCCTGGGCCAACTCGAACGCCGTTTGACTGTGGCCGTCCCGGTGGCAGAAATCGAACAAAAAGTCGACGAACGGCTGAAACGCCTGGCGCGCACCGTCAAAATGCCCGGTTTCCGGCCCGGTAAAGTGCCGCTCAAGATGGTGGCGCAGCAATACGGCCCGCAAGTGCGCGGCGAAGTGGTGGGCGACGCCGTCCAGCGCAGCCTTAGCGAAGCCATTCGCGGCCAGAAGCTACGTGTGGCCGGTCGTCCGGACATCCAGCCCAAGCCGGCGAGCGGTAGCGGCGACCTGGAATTCAGCGCCACTTTCGAAATTTATCCCGAGGTTAGCCCCGGCGACCTGTCCAAGGTCACCATCGAGAAACCCACCCTCGCGGTCGGTGACGCGGAAGTCGAGAAAACCATTGAAATTCTGCGCAAGCAACGGGTGCATTTCCACGATGCCGATCAGCCGGCGCGGGAAGGCGACCGCGTAACCATCGATTTTGTCGGCAGCATCGATGGCGTCGAGTTCGAAGGCGGGAAAGGCGAGGCATTTGCATTCGTAGTGGGCGAAGGCCGCATGCTTCCGGACTTTGAAACCGGGGTGCGCGGCATTAAAGCGGGCGAAGAAAAGACATTTCCAGTGAATTTCCCTGCCGATTACGGTGGCAAGGACGTCGCCGGCAAGACCGCCAGCTTCACCGTCAAGGCCACCAAAGTGGAATATCCGCATTTGCCGGAAGTGAATGAAGCCTTCGCCAAATCCCTGGGCGTGGCGGACGGTGACATGGGCAAGTTGCGCGAAGAAATCAAGCGCAACGTCGAGCGAGAGGTGAAAAAGCGTCTGGGCACGCAACTCAAGCAAAAAGTGATGGAAGTGCTGCTGAACTCCACCCCTGTCCAACTGCCCAAAGCCCTGGTGGAAATGGAGCAGCAACACCTCGTTCAGAAAGCAAGACAGGAATTGAGCCAACAGGGCGTTCCCATAGAAGGAATGCCCTTCGAGCCCAAGTTTTTCGAAGAAAACGCCAAGCGGCGCGTCAGTCTGGGGCTAATAATTGGAGAAGTGGTCCAGCGGAACAAACTGGAGGCAAAGCCGGAACAGGTGCGCGCCCTGATTGAGGAGCACGCCCAGAGCTATGAGCAACCGAGCGAGGTGGTAAAATGGTTTTACTCGCAACCGGAACGTCTTGCTGAATTCGAAGGCCTCGTTGTAGAGGACAACGTGATCGAATGGGCGTTAAAAAACGCCAAAGTTGTAGATCAGCCGGTCGCCTTCGACGAACTTATGGGGAACGCAGCATGATGATCAGGGGAATGGGCAGCATGCCCGAACCGCAGAGCCTCGGCCTGGTGCCGATGGTTATTGAGCAAAGCGGCCGCGGTGAACGCGCGTACGACATCTACTCCCGCTTGCTCAAAGAGCGGGTGGTCTTCCTCGTCGGGCCGGTTACAGAAATATCAGCCAATCTCATTGTGGCCCAGTTGCTCTTTCTCGAATCCGAGAATCCCGACAAAGACATCAGCTTCTATATCAATTCCCCGGGCGGTTCGGTCACTGCCGGGATGGCGATTTACGACACCATGCAGTTCATTAAACCGGATGTGTCGACCCTGTGCATCGGACAGGCGGCCAGTATGGGCGCCTTGCTACTGTGCGCCGGCGCTCACGGCAAACGGTATTGTTTACCCAATTCGCGAGTCATGATTCACCAGCCGATGGGCGGTTTCCAAGGCCAGGCATCGGACATTGAAATCCATGCCAAAGAGATCCTGTACCTGAAGGCCCGTTTGAACGAAATCATGTCCAAACACACGAGCCAGAACATCGAGCAAATCGCCAAAGATACCGATCGGGATAATTTCCTATCGGCCTCCGAAGCGATGAAGTATGGTCTGGTTGACCGTATTTTGAGTTCGCGCAGCGAGTCGGCAGCGGTCTAAGTCAACAAGGGACAGAGCGTAATGTCTGAGAAAAGCGGCAGCGAAAAACTTCTTTACTGTTCCTTTTGCGGCAAGAGCCAGCATGAGGTGCGGAAGCTGATCGCCGGCCCGTCGGTATTCATTTGCGACGAATGTATCGAGCTTTGCAACGACATTATTCGCGAGGAATCCGCAGGCGATAAATCGGGCAAAACGGTACGCGCCGATCTGCCCACACCCAAAGAAATCTGCGCCATCCTGGACGAGTATGTGATCGGTCAGGAAACGGCCAAGCGCATTCTGGCGGTAGCGGTCTACAACCACTACAAACGCCTGAAGCATCTGTCGAAGAGCGACGAAGTCGAACTCGCAAAATCCAACATTCTGCTTGTCGGTCCCACAGGCTCGGGCAAAACGCTGCTGGCCCAGACGCTCGCGCGGTTGCTCAACGTGCCTTTTGTGATCGCCGATGCGACGACCCTGACCGAAGCCGGTTATGTGGGCGAGGATGTTGAAAACATCATTCAGAAGCTGCTGCAAAACTGCGACTACGATGTCGACAAGGCCAAGCGCGGCATTGTCTATATCGACGAAATCGACAAGATTTCGCGCAAGTCGGATAACCCTTCGATCACGCGTGACGTGTCCGGAGAGGGTGTGCAGCAGGCTTTGCTGAAACTGATCGAAGGTACGGTTGCTTCAGTGCCGCCCCAAGGTGGTCGTAAGCATCCAAATCAGGATTTCGTGCAGGTCGATACCACAAACATCCTGTTCGTTTGCGGTGGCGCTTTCGACGGGCTGGAAAAAATCATTCGTCAGCGCTCTGAAAAAGCCGGAATCGGCTTCGGCGCCGAAGTGCGCAGCATGAACAGCGGCAAGGACATCAGCGAAGTGCTCAAAGGCACCGAGCCCGAGGACTTGATCAAGTACGGCTTGATTCCTGAGTTCGTCGGTCGCTTGCCGGTGGTTGCGACGCTGGAAGAATTGGATGAAGAAGCGCTGATTCGTATCCTCACCGAACCGAAGAACGCTTTAATCAAGCAGTATCAAAAACTCTTTTCCATGGAAGGCGTGGACCTCGAAGTGCGTCCGCAAGGCCTGCATGCCATCGCTCAGCGCGCCCTGGCGCGCAAAACGGGCGCGCGCGGGTTGCGGTCCATCCTCGAACACGTGTTGCTCGACATCATGTACGAGCTGCCCGCGCTGGAAAATGTCAGCAAAGTGGTTGTCGACGAAGCCACCATCGTGGGCGAAGGCAAGCCGCTACTCATCTATTCCGATCAGCCCAAAGTGGCGGGGTCGGCTTAGTTGTCGTGTTCCAAAGTCGACACGACAGCGACTTTCTACGGCAACGTCCACGCGGCGTTGCTTGAACATGGTGGCGCAGGCCCCCATGTTCGAATCTGTCTCATAGTGGGGTAACGCCATGTCTAGCACCGAAGAGCTCTCCTCCGATCCCGTACAGTTTCCGCTGTTACCGCTGCGGGATGTGGTGGTGTTTCCGCATATGGTGATCCCGTTGTTCGTGGGACGCCCGAAATCCATTAAAGCGATGGAAATCGCCATGGAGGCGGGAAAAAGCATTCTGCTGGTCGCGCAGAAGTCTGCCGCGAAGGATGAGCCTGCACCTGAGGACATGTACGAAATCGGCTGCGTGTCCAACATTCTGCAAATGCTGAAGCTGCCCGACGGTACGGTAAAAGTATTGGTCGAAGGCAATCAGCGCGCACGTATCGAATCGATTACCGACCAGCGCACGCATTACGCCGCGACGGCCCAACCCTTGCCGCCCGATCAAGTCGACAACACCGAGGTCGAGGCGATGCGCCGCGCCCTGGTGGCGCAGTTCGATCAGTACGTCAAACTGAACAAGAAAATTCCGCCCGAGATTCTGACCTCGTTGGCCGGCATTGAAGAGCCGGGTCGCTTGGCCGATACCATTGCCGCGCATCTGCCCCTTAAGCTTGAGCAGAAGCAAAAAGTATTGGAGATGTTCGACGTCAAAGAACGTCTGGACCACCTCCTGGGTCAGCTCGAAGCCGAAATCGACATTCTGCAAGTCGAGAAGCGCATCCGTGGCCGCGTTAAGCGCCAGATGGAGAAAAGCCAGCGCGAGTACTACCTGAATGAGCAAGTGAAAGCGATTCAGAAAGAACTTGG
>DATEEW010000332.1:0-4239 GCA_035280965.1 Burkholderiales bacterium | reverse complement strand
GCGCCACAAGTGCATCAATTATTTTTCCGCCAAGAGCGGCAAGCTCTACGAATGGGATTTCACGCGCGGCGACGAACGCATCGTCATGCCGGTGGATGGACACATCGCGGTGAACGATGGCGATGCCTATCTTTCCGCCGGACTCAACGGTTTGGGAATCATGCAGGCGCTCCTCATGCAAGTCGGTCCACAGCTTGCAAAAGGAACGCTGGTTCGCGTGCTGCCCGAATGGCGCACAGATCCCCTTCCCGTCTATGTGATGTATCCGCAAAATCGACACCTGTCAGCCAAGGTGCGCGTGTTCGTCGACTGGGTGGCGGAAATGTTCACTGGCTACTGGGATCAGGACAGTCCACGCCAAGATTTGCGCCCGACCTCGTCGGAAAAGCGCGAAAGCCTACTGGCTACTTAGGGAATGTCTGATTAAGGGGCTGCCGCCCCTTAAAAATCCCCGCAAATTCAGGGAAGCTCTGTTTCGAAAACAACTGAATCAAGCTTCCTTAGACGCTGTTGCGGCAAGCAGCTTTACGTTCTTTGCTACGTTTTCCAGTGGAACGACTCGTGCCGAATCGCCGACGACCTCGTGCATCTGCGCCAGCAAGCTCTCCGCCACCCACGACGAAGGAATGCCGTTCCCGACGTCAATGCGGCGTCCCTGACGCGTCACGACATTGAGCTTGTAATAGGCCTGCTCGAAACCTGTGCGCGCGGTGCTATACCCGACCGTAGCAAACAAGCGATCGATTTCTGCCGTCGTGCAGCCGTCATCTGCGGCGCCGAATAAATGCGCATGTCGGACCTTAAGCTTGCCGTGCTCGATTTCAACGCTGCACGGTTGCCAAAGAAAACGTAGCCCGAAATACAAAGCCGCCACCGATACGGGCCCGAAAATGCATCCCATCAGTAGAACGGCCCCGCCGTCCTGCGAAAAAAGAAAGCCCGCAATACCGGCGAAACACGTGCCAACCAGCAATAACACGCCGGCTGCGTGAGCATTGCGCCAAGGCGAGAAATCGATTCGTAACCGATTCATGCCGCGTTCCAGCACGGCGATGTGCGGTGGAATATCGCTGGGCCGGGGCGTGTCCCCGCCTTCGCCAATCGACACCACCACATCCTGTCGATCCGCTTCCACCGCGGGATAGAGAACAATCTTGAAATATACCGGCGTTTGGATCGACGCCGATTTCAATACGAGGTGCCACTCGCAAGCGCCATTGCCCGGCGATTCCGAGACCGGCGCATCGGCCGAGGGATGAAATTCGAAGGCGATACGATTGCTCGCAGGGGCAATACGCAGTTCCTTCTCCCATAAGCGATCGGTGTGTTGATTTTTCCCGCGGCTATAGTGCCGTTCGCAGATCAGGAGCAATTCATATTCGTGATCGATAGGCGCGCGATCGAATTCGATCAGACCGCGCAAACGTCCGCCCGCGCGCGGCTGCAAATCAGCCAGTCGTAGCGTGAGTTGCCCGATGCGCGCCCGCTGTCGATACATCGACCAGCTTGCATAGAGAAGCCATGCTCCTATCAAAACAAAGACGAAGCTAACCCAACTACCGTGTGGTTCGGGATGCTCGCGAACAACAAAATAAACGCTCATCGCGCCCAGGCCCGTCATGACGAGGCCGATACCGCCCATCAAGGCGCCGCCGATGGGGCCGCCTTCGATACGAGTTTTATTGGTTGTGGGCAACATCGCTGTTCTTTCTTATTGGTTTGTGATGCGGCTGGATCATGGCGGGAACTGTTACCACCGCCAAGCCGATGTGCGCATTGCCTGCGCACTAGTCCATACCACTTTAACGAAGTGACGAATATTGGCATCAGGGCAGTCGGCGGCGAGATTTACGGCGGGAAGGGGAAAAGCTGCAGACTTGTCTTCGATCCGGGCCATCGCTTAATTGTGTTTGGTCGCTTAAGTTCATTCCCCGCATGGAAATTGCATAGCTCGCGAATGCCTTAGTACGACATTCGGGAGAGCCAATGGGAATGCTGAGCGACCTGCACTATTCCTTGAGAGTAGCCGCCAAAGTGGGGGGCATACATCCCAGAAACTGCCCAGGATGCGGCCATCAGGGAAAGTTTAAAGCCTTTGGCATGCCTCCCCGTTTCGATGCGCAATGCCCGCGATGCGGCACGCTCGAACGTCATCGTTTGTTCATCTTGGCAGACGAAACCCTGCAATTGATACAACCTGGCACTCAGGTCTTGCATGTCGCACCAGAGCCTTTGCTTCGCGACCGCTTGAAAAAACGCGCGAGCCGTTATGTCTCTTTGGATCTGTACGACCCCAAGGCGGATGTGCAGGAGTCGCTGGAAAAAACCTCTTTCCCGGATCATAGCTTCGACGTCGTGATTTGTTCGCATGTCCTGGAACACGTGGACGATCGCGCCGCGTTGCGCGAAATGCATCGTGTCCTGAAACCTGGGGGCAAACTCCTTGCGATGGTTCCCATTGTCGAAGGATGGAACATCACTTATGAAAATAACGGCGCGAGCCAGGCCGGCGAAAAAGAACGCGACTTGCACTTCGGCCAATGGGACCACATCCGTTACTACGGCCGCGATTTCCGCGACCGCATCGGCGAAGCTGGTTTTGCGTTAAACGAATACACCGCCGAAGGCGAAGCGGTCATCCGGTACGGCCTCAGCCGCGGCGAAAAACTTTTCATCGCACTTAAAGCAGCTTCGGCGTAGCGCGCTTCGCCTCGTCTCGCCAATAAATCAGATTTTGTAACTCCTCTGCATCCTCGGCCGTACTCGCACACTTAGTTGAAAGTGGCCTTGCCAAACGGTCCGTAGCGCGCGCGACTGCGCATTAGTCCATAACCGGCCAGCTGCATCCGTAAAGGACAGTGGCGGGTTTGGCTTTGCGGCCCCACAATAGCCGGCAAACAAACTCCTCATCATGCCCACTTACGACGCACTCATCATCGGCGGCGGCCATAACGGCCTGACCTGCGCCTGTTATCTCGCCGCTGCCGGCTTGAAGGTCTGCGTACTAGAGCGCCGCCACATTGTCGGCGGCGCGGCGGTCACCGAAGAATTCCATCCCGGTTTTCGCAATTCGATTGCGAGCTATACGGTCAGCCTGCTCAATCCCAAGGTGATTCGAGACTTGCGCCTGGCCGAGCACGGCCTGCGTATCGTAGAACGACCCTTTTCGAATTTTCTGCCGCTGGACGACGGCAATGCACTGCGAGTCGGTGGTGGATTGGAAACGACCCAGCGAGAGGTTGCTCGCTTTTCCGCGCGCGATGCGGAACGCCTGCCCGCTTATTACGAACGCATCGAGCGCATCGCAAATGTATTACGCGATCTGGTACTGCAGACGCCGCTAAACGCGGGCGGTGGCATTGGCGATTTATGGCGAGGACTCCAACTCGGTCATAAGCTGCATAAGCTCGATATCGATACGCAGCGCGATCTGCTCGATCTGTTCACCAAAAGCGCAGGCGACATGCTCGATACCTGGTTCGAGTCCGTCCCGATCAAAGCGGCTCTCGGTTTTGATGCAGTGGTCGGCAATTACGCCAGTCCCTATACGCCGGGCTCAGCCTACGTGCTGTTGCATCATTGCTTCGGTGAGGTGAATGGCAAGCGCGGGATTTGGGGACACGCCATCGGCGGCATGGGCGCCATTACACAAGCGATGGCCGCCGAAGCTGAAGTGCGTGGCGTGGACATCAGAACCTCCGCGCCCGTGGCACGCGTGTTGACCGAGGGCGGCCGCGCAGTCGGCATCGCGTTGGACAACGGCGACGAAATTCGCGCGAAGCTGGTCGTTTCTAATTTGAATCCGAAACTCCTTTTCCAGCGGCTGGTCGACCCGCAAACGCTGCCCGAAGATTTTCGCCACCGCATTGATGGCTGGAAATGCGGTTCCGGCACCTTGCGCATGAATGTGGCGCTGTCGGAGTTGCCGAACTTCAGCGCTGCGTCCGGAACACAAGCGCAACCGCATCACAGTTCCGGAATCATCATGGCGCCATCGCTCGCCTATATGGACCGCGCGTTCGACGATGCCAAACAGCACGGTTGGTCACGCGCCCCGATTGTCGAAATGCTGATCCCGAGCACCGTCGATGACACGCTGGCGCCTCGCGGCATGCACGTTGCAAGCCTGTTCTGCCAGCAATTTGCGCCGCAACTGCCCGACGGAAAAAATTGGGACGAGGCACGTGAACAAGCGGCCGACTTGGTGATCGAAACCGTCAATCGCTACGCACCCAACTT
>DATEEW010000331.1:0-6164 GCA_035280965.1 Burkholderiales bacterium | reverse complement strand
CGGCTTCGGGAAAGACTTCCACGGCCTTGTCGATGCTCTCTTCGCGCAATAAGTGCAACATCGGATAGGGCGAGCGATTGCTGTAATTGGTGATGTCATCCGCTTCCGTGTCGGCAAAACGATACTCGGGATGGAAGCTGGCCACTTGCAGTACCCCTGATAGCTCCAACGCCTCCACCGCAGCGTCCGCCACATCGAGAAAATTGTTGTAATCGGCAAAGTCGTTCAGCGCGCGCGGATGAATCAACAACACAGTGTCGACCGTTTCTGGGTCGGCCTCTTCGAGCGCGTGCAATTCACGCACTAGATCTTGCAGCAAAGCTTCTGCATCTTCCGCTTCGCTCACTACATATCGAATCTGTTCCTTTACGTGTACCGCTTTGGCGAACGGACACAGGTTCAAGCCAATGACGGCAACTTCGACCCAACGGCGCGTGACCGCGATCGCTTCGTCGTCAGTAGGTGGGGGCATGGCCGTTCCGGTGCGAGCAGGACAAACCCGCAGTTTATGCGATGCGCGAGACTTCCACATCACGTGGCTCCTCTCGCCGATTTCCTTCGCCATTGAGGAATGCCTGAATCGCAGCGACGCCTCGCGCAGTCGCTTCCTGCGCACGGGGCCGGTAGACACTGTAGTGCAGAACCGCTTCGCGAATCTCGCGATAGCGATCGACGCGCATACTGTTGTCAATACAGGTTTTGAGGTCACGCATATTTTCGCAAAGCGGGCCGCATTGCCACAAATGCGTTATAGCGTCGACTTCGGCACTGGGTCTCAACACTCCGGGTTGCGGATTCAGAAATACGGCGGGCCGCCCGAAATACAGCCATTCGTAACCCGAGGCCGAAATATCGCCGATATACAGATCGGCCTGCGCAAACCAGGGCATCACATTGCCCGAACGAATCAGTTTGATGTCGCGCAGACCCTGCAGCCGATCGACAAGTCTTGCGTCGTAGAACTCGCGCGCGAAATTAAAAATGTTTGGATGCGGCTTGACGATCAAATTGTAAGAAGCCGAAATGCCTTCGACGATCTCCGGTTCATCGAGAAAGCGCTCCAGGGAACTCAATCCGCCTTTGCGCCAAGTGGGCGCGTAAATCAGCGTTTTCTTATCGTTATCGAACAGGCGCGGCAAAGTGGGTATGCGATCGAATTTTGGATAGCCCACCAATACGTGTCGCATGCCGCGATTGTGTGGATAACGCATTAGCCGATCGATCTGTCGCTGGCCAGCGATCAGGCAGAGCGCGTAGCCGCTCCAGTCGCGCTCGTAAGTGAAAGTCTTGTCCGACATACCGTGAAATAGCTGGACCACATGAGCGCGGCTGCGAATTTCGTCGTCACGTAAATGTGTAGGGCTCAAGACGAGATCGTAGTCATCCAAATCGCAATCATCGCTGAACAACGGATGGTAATCGGCGTATTCCGTATATTGCGCGCAGCGATGCAATCCCTCGCGCACGACAATGCGGTTGCAATAACGGCCCGTGCCCAGGAAGTAATCTAGATAAGGCTTGATTGCGGCGAAATAATGGAGGTTTCCCGGATGTCGAAGGTAATAGGCGATGGTAATCACGCGCACAGTTCTCCATTCAGTACTTGCCCTGCGGCGGCGAGCGCATCGCGGATATACCGCGTCCAATTCGGTGGCAGCGCGCGCAAGGCCGAAATCTTGGCGCGCATGATCAGCTCGACGGCGATGTGCCAACGCAATCTATCGCGCCTTACGGACGATCCGACCGCAGTTTCATAGGCGCTAAGCAATGCCTCAAGATACGTGGCGACGCAATCCGAATCGATCTGCCCGCACAGGGAACAGTAAATCAAATGTGCCGACAACCGACCCAAGTCGTGCAGCGGATCACCGCACGCAAGATCGTCCCAGTCGACAATGCCAATACTAGAGCCCGAGACGAGAATCTGATCGCAGAACAGATTAGCGTGAATGGGTTTACTCTCGCCCACTGGTGGTCGTTCGTACGTCAATCGCTGCACCAGTGTCTCGATATCGCCCCGCCGCCGCGGCAGTGCGACCTTCAACTCGTCGGTTGCCGCGACGAGTTCCCGCAGCGCTCGCTCGTCGCTCCACTTCGAGTTCGGTTCGACACGGCTTTCATGCACGGCGGCCAATGCACACCCGACTTGCGTAAAAGTGGCCGCTCCCGCATGTGGCAATATTCCAGTCAGCGGAACGCCTTCTATTTCTTCCATGATGTAGAACGCGCGCCGGCGATTGTGACGAACCAGTTTCGGAATGCCGACATCACCAATACCGTCCGCGATATTGAGCAAACGTAGATTACGCGCAGGCATTTCAGATGCGCCTGCCGCATAAAATTTCATATAAAAACGCCGCCCTTCCGGACTGGTCCAATGGAATAGCGCGCGCCGGCGGGGCACATAACGAATCAGGTTCGGCAGTTCAATCGCATCCTGGGGTGCGCATAAGCCGACCTTCGCCACATACCGCGCGAAAGTTTGGGTGTCGTAACACAATTTAATGCGACGCAGGTTCTGCCCATTTGGCAGCCACCATGCAACTGTTCGATCATCCAACAAAAGGACAGCGGGTCCGCCCGACGGCAATACCGGTTTCAGCAGCGCCGCCGCATAGGCTTGCTTGGCGCGTTCTGGAGTCGCGAAGAATTTGAGCGATAGCAATTGGGAGGGCGCATCACCACCCAGTTGCACTTCGGCGACACCGCGCGCGCGGCTATACGGGTTGTAAAAAGTTTGTAGCAGACGCGCACCGCGCACCGAACCTTGCGGCCACGCATGGTGAAAAGCCTCCGCCAGCATTCCGGGTTCGCGATATGCGCATAGACGACGATAGACCGGGTCATCCTGCGGTCCGACTTCTTCAGGGGCGTCGAGCGCACAGCGCTCGACGGGAGACCTGTCGACGGTGACGGCTTGTTTAAGCATTCAAAGGCAGTTCCGCATTGATGTGTTCCGCGCCCAACACATGCTGCTGCAGCCAGGCCATGGCCGTATCGGTCGCGCCGCCCCGGTGGTAGAAAAAATCTTTGGACATCGCCTGTCGCAGATCCGAATTCGCACGCGGCGCTTCCAGACTTGCTTCCACTGCGGCACAGACTTCCTGTGGCGCATGCACGACCAATCCCGCTTTGCGTCCCCAGGTATCGAGATCCAGCATGGAGTTCTGCGCCAAGCGCGCCGCGTCCAGCAAAGCCGGCGTATCGAGGAAGACGATCGGACGATCCAGCAAGGTGAATTCATTTGCGGCCGAAGAAGCGTCGCTGATCAGCAAGTCCGCGACGTACATCAGACGCACAATGTCTGGTTCCTTGGTCACTTTGCAATGGTCGTTTTCGAGCGGAGCAAGGCGCGCCGCCCAGTCGATATCGCGGTTTTTCGGATGATCGTGCGGCTTGACCAGCACATCGTAAGCATCGCTCGCGCAAAGTTGCCGAATCACCTCCTCGCCCATGATTTCCAGCGAGTTGTCGTGCGCGCCGGTTGGTGCGTACAACAATATCGGACGGTCGCCCTTGAACCCGATTTCATTCAGGATTCGGCTCCGACCGAGTTCGCCGTTCAGCAGGCGATCCGTTTTCATGAAACCGACCTCCACGGCCCGCTCATCGTCGTTCTGCAATAGCCCCGCTTCCACAAAACGGCGTTTCATATAGGGCCCGACCAGAAAATAATGATCGCAACTCATGTTCTCCGGTCGCACCGCCTTGTTGCGAAAAGAGATGCCGTGAAAGACCTGTATCGTTTTGCCCACACTGCGCGGCAGAATCAGCTTCGTGTGCGCGGTAAAGAGCACATCGAAATCGAGATCGCGAATGGCGGACACCGACAACACACGATCGCCAGGCAGATCGAAAGAGCGATACATCGCCGCCTCGTCGTAGTGGTAGTTCCCTTTTGGGCCAGAGCGGATGCCGCCCGACATATAGACATCCACGCCGGGCAAGGCCGACAGCCGCTCGTACAAAGGCTTGAAACAGACGAAATGCACCGGTGCATAACCGGAAAATAAAATGCGCATGATTAATCTCCCCTGCGCGAACCAGCAATTTGCAGCAAGCGATGAGCGGAACCTAGAATCTTCCCGCTCTTCGCACCTTGTCGCGCTAACCGAACGATCGGGTTTTGCAACATCAGCGCATACATCATGAAAATCACCATATCGCCAGCGGACATGCGCCCTTGCGAGACGGCTTGCGAACCCACCCACAAGGCCGCTAACACAGCGACACCAAAAACGCCATGCGCGCCCCAGGTCGCGATACCCTGCAAGCGGGTATGTCGCGCGACTGCGCGGCGGCCGCGTTTGCGCAGACGTATGGGCGCTTCCGAGTCATCGTTAATGGCGTCGTGCAGACGGTTTGCCAACTCGCCTTCCCTGGCGCGCGTACGCAAAGAGCTAATGAAAATCTTGCGAGCGATAGCGACGGTAATGAGGATGGTAACGAGACCGGCGATGGTGAAGATGCCGCCCATCAGGGGTTCCATGCAGTACAACACCGCGATCACGCCGAGCAGTAGCACCACGCTCGTTCCCACATGCACTAGAAAGGATTGCAGGCCTCCGCTGAGGCGACTGCTGTCGCCAACAAAACGCGAGACCAGATCGCCTGCGCCGGACATTCGTTGCGCGATAGCTTGCGACATCGCATCGGTCCGCAAATCTTTCGCCGTGGCCAGAGCGAAACGCGCGAAGTACAAACGCTCCACCAGATCGAACCATCCGAGCGCGAAGCCGCACAGCAGAAACAGCAGTCCCATGCCCAGAATCGGATCGAAGCCCTGAGGAACGTAGCCGAGTAAGCCCGCATGCGCGTCGCCGCTCCATAAATCGGCTACCGCGCGCAAGGGCCAGGGCAGCGCAAGCTTGGCGCCGACCACGCCGAAGGCGGCGAGCGCGCCGCAAAAGAAAGGACGCCGATGCCGCTTCGCATAAGGTGCCAGCCCGCGCAGTACTGCCCATGTCTGTAGTAAGCAACTGCCCTCTTCTTCCCTTTCCACAGAGTGCACGGGCTGGCATTCGTTGTCTTCGAGCGGCGCATTCCCCTGCGAGGGTCGCGCATCTTCGAAGAATTCTTCCTCGTCCTCTTCAATACGCGCTAAAGCCGTCGCTCGACTGGCGTTCATGCGAAATCCATATCGAAGAGAAGCGGTATTGCCGCAGTAAGCTTGGCATATATCGCGGGCCAGACACGTTGCCGCGCAAGTGTCAGATCCGCAGGGAAATCGATTTCGATCCAATTCAGATCGGCCACATCGATGCCGCGCAGCGGGATATAACGCGCCACACGTTGCACCGCCGAGGGCAGACGCGCTTTGGTGGCACCGGCTTTGAACAGGATTTCTATTTCGTGAAAGAGCAGTTGCGCAGCACGCGCCTCGAAATGCAGCACGCCGACATTCTCGCCATGCGTGCGATCGAGCGGCAGATTCTTGCTCATGCCGGCCAGCCATTCGCCATCGAACTCCACAGCCATTTCTTCGGCATCTGCACCGGAAGTCGAATCGAATGCGAAAGCATTGCCGCCGCTAAGCAACCGCTGCATCGCTTCGGGCTCGAGGAGAACATCGCAGTTCATGACCACCATTGGGCCATCGACCCAATTGCGGCACAGATGCAGGGAATATAGACCTTCGGTATTGGCCCACAATGGATTGTGAAAATATGTAACGCGATCACCCAGCGCTTCGCGCACCGCCTCGGCGTCGTACCCGGTGACTACAGCGACCCGCGTGATCGATGCTGCAGCGAGTAAGTCGAGTTGGTGTTCGATAAGAAATCGCCCGCCAATGCTTGCTAGACACTTGGGCCGTTCGTCAATCGCCGGACCGAGGCGACTACCTCGCCCGGCCGCGAGGATCACAGCCTGCGGTGGCCCAAAATCAATTGCCGAAGAAACACCGCGTAAAGGTGCGACGCGGGGGCGCGTTTCGATCTGCGCATCCATGATTTCCCCAAGCATGACGCCTGCATTTCGAATTGTTTGCAGCGGCGTGACGCGAAGGTGCAACGCAGCATTTGTACCAATGCGGCAATGGTGACGCTAAGAAGTTGAACCAGAATCGTTTTTTTACGCGGAATCGCGAGCGAGCGCCCAGGCGAGCATTATCACGTGTCCGGAATCTGGACGCGTTTTCTAGATTTCGGACGTTGCGATTTGAA
>DATEEW010000330.1:0-7779 GCA_035280965.1 Burkholderiales bacterium | reverse complement strand
GACCAATGAAGAGGCCGGCGCGCCGTCACCGCGAGACGAAGGCAACAGGCTCACTTCCACGGTATAGGCGCGACCTTTGGAGTCCAGCAGAATAATCGGATCGACGGTGCGACATTGGATAAGCGTCTGCAGGCTGTCGCCTTCCTTGAAAGTCAGCGCTGCGCCATCGACATTCCACCCATTGCGTACGCGCACCCAGCCGTTCTTGGAAAAGATGACGGTGACCGGTTCGTCGATGATCGGTGTTTCGATGACCGCCTTTTCCGATTCCTCAATACGCGTACGACGCTTATCGCCGAAGGTTTTGGCATCATTTTCGATTTCGCCGACCACCAGATCTTCCAGCGTTTTTTTGGAGCCCAGGACTTTTTCCAGCCCTTTTTGCTCGATACGCAAATCGTTCAATTCTTTTTCGAGCTTGATGTGCTCGAGCTTGGCCAATTGACGCAGTCGGATATCGAGAATGTCGTCAGCCTGCCGCTCGGTGAGCTTAAACGCCGCGA
Source organism: Burkholderiales bacterium (assembly GCA_035280965.1). Lineage (GTDB taxonomy): Bacteria > Pseudomonadota > Gammaproteobacteria > Burkholderiales > SG8-39 > DATEEW01. The sequence goes on along the minus strand of DATEEW010000330.1, from coordinate 7,276 downwards.
TTAGTTCGGCCTTGGGATCGTCGGCGTTGCGAATGATTTTGATGACTTTGTCCACGTTGAGGAGGACGAGCATGCGCCCTTCCAAGACGTGAATACGGTCCAACACTTGATCGAGGCGATGCCGTGTGCGGCGCGTGACGGTAATGAAGCGGAATTGCAGCCACTCGAACACCATGTCGCGCAGCGTCTTGCCCGTGGGCCGACCATCGAGTCCAACCATGACGAGGTTGATCGGCACATTGATTTCCATGCTGGTTTTGGCCAACAAGAGATTGATGAACTCGTCTTCGTCGATCTTCGACGTTTTGGGTTCGAGCACCAGCCGCACCGGATTGGAACGATCCGATTCGTCGCGCGCCTTGTCCAACATGCCCAGCATCAGTTGCTTTTCGCGCTGCTGCTCCGGCGTGAGCGATTTTTTACCGGGCTTGGGCTGCGGATTCGTCAACGCGTCGATTTCTTCCAGCACTTTGCGCGACGAGGTGCCGGGCGGCAATTCCTTGACGACCACCTGCCATTGACCGCGCGCAAGCCTTTCGATATCCCAACGCGCACGCACGCGCACAGCGCCGCGGCCCGTTTGATAGGCCTCTTTCACCTCGGCGCGCGGCGTGATGATCTGGCCACCGCCGGGGAAATCCGGACCTTTGATGGACTTCATCAGGCCCGCGACAGAAATTTCTGGATCGCGAATCATCGCTACCGCGGCACTCGCCACTTCATTCAAGTTATGCGGCGGAATTTCGGTGGCCATGCCGACAGCAATGCCCGACGAACCGTTGAGCAGTAACATCGGCAGACGCGCTGGCAACACGACCGGCTCTTCATGCGTACCGTCGTAATTGGGAATGAAGTCGACTGTGCCTTGATCGATTTCGCCAAGTAACACTTCGGCGAATTTGGTGAGACGCGCTTCGGTGTACCGATAAGCGGCAGCTTCGTCGCCATCGCGCGAACCGAAATTACCTTCGCCGTCGATGAGCGGATAGCGCATGGTGAAATCTTGGGCAAGCCGCACCAGCGCGTCGTATACGGATTGATCACCATGCGGATGAAAGGCGCCCAGTACGCGACCGACCACTGCCGCGGATTTCGTGCGCTTCGTTCCAGCCCGAATACCACTGTCCCACATCGAATACAGAATACGGCCTTGCACGGGCTTCTGTCCGTCGCCCACACGCGGCAAAGCCCGGTCTTTCACCGTGCTCACTGCATATTGCAAATACTGTAGCGCAGCGTATTTGCCCAAAGGCAATCGATCGCCCAATTCCCCCGACATGGGCGCGTAATGGGGAGGCACCTTGTTGCCGCCGCCATCGGCGGCAGGCGTGGCTTTCTTCGCCGATTTTGGTTTGTCTTCGATCACGCCGAATAAATCTTCTTGGTCACTCATTCTTCACTCAGGAAATGTCGGCATCCACAAGGTTGCCGTAGGTTTCCATCCATTCGCGACGCGAGGAAGCGTTCTCGCGCGCCATCATCATATTGAACACATCGCGATCCAATTCCAGCATGCCGTCTTCAACGCCGATGGGCAGCATGCGGCGCGTATCGGGATTCAAAGTGGTTTCCCATAGTTGTTCCGCGCTCATTTCACCCAAGCCCTTGAAGCGGCTAACCGTCCAACTGTTCTCGCGCACGCCTTCATCCGTCAGTTTCTCTTCGATCGCTTCAAGCTCCTGCTTATCCAGCGCGTAGAGTTTACGAGCGGGTTTGCTCTTGCCGCCTGCCGGCACGTCGATGCGGAACAGCGGCGGCTGCGCAACATAGACATGACCTTTTTCGATCAGTTTATAAAAATGCCGGAAGAACAGCGTCAGCAGCAGCACCTGAATGTGTGCACCATCCACATCGGCATCCGCCATGATGATGATCTTTCGATAACGCAGCCCGGAAAGATCGGGCGTGTCGTCCGCCTTGTGATGATCTACGCCGATGGCCAGCGCAATCGCTTCGATCTCCTTGTTTGCATACAAGGTGTCGGCGCTGTCCTGCCAAGTGTTTTTCGGTTTGCCTTTGAGCGGCAGCACTGCCTGGAATTCTTTGTCGCGCGCCTGCTTCGCAGAACCGCCCGCCGAATCGCCCTCGACGATAAACAGTTCGTTGCGATCCGGATCGTCCGAGGCGCAATCGGTGAGTTTGCCCGGCAGGACCGCCACGCCGGAGGTTTTGCGCCGCTCCACTTTTTGCGCGGCCCGTGTGCGCGACATGGCTTGGCGAATCACCAATTCGGCGATCTTCCGTCCTTCGTCCACATGCGTGGACAGCCATAATTCGAAAGGATCTCGCACCATTTGCGCGATGAGTTTCACGGCGTCGCGCGAAATCAATTCGTTTTTTACCTGTCCCTTGAACTGCGGATCCAGCATTTTCACCGCAAGCACATAGGAGACACGCGACCACACGTCTTCAGGGACTACTTTGATCCCACGCTGACCCATTGCATGATGTTCGATGAAGCTGCGGATCGCGTTGTAGACGCCTTCGCGCAAGCCGGATACATGCGTACCGCCGTGGCGCGTAGGAATCATGTTGACGTAAGACTCGGTGACTTGCTCGCCTTCGGGCGTCCAGGTAATCGCCCACAGCGCGCCTTCGCCCTCGGCAAAAATATCGGTTTCAGTCTGTGCGGCGATATATCGCTCGCCGAGGAAAGATTCCGCCACCGGTTCAAGCCCCGCGACGGCGTTGGCGAAGTAGCCTTTAATGCCTTCAGGGAAATGCCACGTCTGCGATTCGATCTTGCCTTTCTTTTCGATACCGAGCGTGAATTTCACGCCGGGCAGCAGCATTGCTTTGGCGCGCAATAGGGCCGCAATATCCGTCGCGACAATATTCGGCGAATCGAAATATTTCGGATCCGGCCAGAAACGCAGTTTGGTACCTGATTCTTTCGGGTCTGCTTTGCCGATTTTTTTCAGCGGCTCGAGCACCTTGCCATTGTCGCCAAACACGAGACGATGCTTCGCGCCGTCGCGCGTGACTTGCACCTCCAGGCGCTTTGCCAGGGCATTGGTGACACATATACCCACGCCATGAAGGCCGCCCGCGATGCGATACGCGGCATCTTTATCCGTTTTGCGAAACTTCCCGCCCGAATGCAGAGTGGTGAAAATGACCTGCACCGCTGGCTGTTTTTTCTTCGGGTGAATGTCGACCGGAATGCCGCGGCCGTCGTCTTCCACCTCGGCCGAGCCGTCCTCATACAAGATCACCGATACACCCGTAGCAAAGCCCGCGAGACCCTCGTCGGACGCGTTATCGATGACTTCAACCAGCGCATGATTGGGATTGACCGGGTCGGTATACATCCCGGGGCGCAGCAGAATGGGCGACAGATCCTCCAGGATCTCAATGTCCTCTGCGCTGTATCCTCTTGATTTTGTTGCCATATATAGTTAGTAAAATCCGTGAGGCAATGAATGTTCGAGGCGCATCATAGCCGCATCGCCCGCGCGCCGACACTCTTGACAGCCCCGGTGCGGTAAATTCCTCCACATGTCGGACCCCTCTTTACTCGACTGGCAGGACGGTCAGCCGGTCTCGCGGCTGTATGGCGACGTGTTTTTTTCGCGCACCTCGGGCATCGAAGAAACGCGCCATGTCTTTCTCGCTCAGAACCGTCTTGCGGAACGCTGGCGCGCGCTGGCGCCCTGCTCCAACTTCATTTTGGGCGAAACAGGCTTCGGTACCGGTCTCAATTTTTTGTGCGCGTGGCAGCTTTGGCAGGAGTGCGCGCCCGTCGATGCGTGGCTGCATTTTTTCAGCGTCGAAAAACATCCGCTGAGCGCCGACGAACTACGCGCCGCATTGGTGCTTTGGCCGCAACTCGCGGCGCAGCGCGAAGTCTTACTCGCGCAATACGATGACGCGCTTACTTCGGGATGGCATCGTTTCGTTTTTGCGGCGAGCCGAATCACCCTTACGCTTGCTGTCGAGGATATCGCCGCCGCATTGCCCCAACTCGATGTCGCAGCGGACGCTTGGTTCCTCGACGGCTTCGCGCCTTCGCGCAATCCGGACATGTGGTCGAGCGAGGTCTTAGATCAAGTCGCACTTCATACCAAAGCCGGCGGTACGTTTGCGACCTACAGTGCGGCGGGTGAAGTGCGGCGCAATCTGCAGTCCGCCGGATTCATCGTTGATCGAGTAGCGGGCCACGGAAGCAAACGCGAAATGCTGCGAGGCGAATTGCCGCAGTCGCGCGCTTCGAAAACTTCCAAGCCCTGGTTTGATCGCCCAAAAACAACTCATACACGGCATGCGATCGTCATCGGCGGTGGGCTCGCGGGCGTATGCGCCACGGCGAGTCTCGCCTGGCGCGGCTGGAAGATCGACCTGATCGAACGACACACTGAGCTTGCCGCCGAAGCTTCAGGGAATGCGCAGGGCATTCTCTATGCACGTCTCTCTGGACACGCTACGCCTCTGAGAGACTTGGTCATTGCAGGATATGGATACAGCAATCGCATCTTGAAAGAATGTGCACTGTCTTCGCAAGACCACGCGCAATGCGGCTTGTTGCAACTCGCATTCAACGAAGACGAGGCTAAGCGTCAAGCATTGCTTTCATCTCATGATTTCCCTGAGTCTTTCTTGCGAGCAGTGGACCGCGCCGAAGCGAACACGTTGTGCGGTGTTGAAGTCTCCAGCAGCGGCTTATGGTTTGCGCAAGGCGGTTGGGCGAATCCACGCGCGCTTTGTGAGGCGCTAACATCGCACCCGAATATTCGCCTTCATTTGCATAGCGAAGCCTTGCGTTTCGAAAAACAGGATTCCGATTGGCGCGTGCTTGGAGAGGACGATCAGTGCATCGCTCACGCGTCTACACTTATTCTAGCGGGCGCAAACGATATCGAAGCTTTCAGTCAATGTGAGCATCTCCCCCTTACTACGATTCGCGGGCAAATTACTGCGCTGCCGGTGACCACTGTCACCAACACTCTCAAAGCAGTCGTTTGCGGCGAAAGTTATATCGCTCCCGCCCGTCATGGCGTCCACACACTTGGCGCTACACACAAGTTCCGCGACCGGTCCACTGAATTGCGAGTCGAGGAGCACGCTGAAAACCTGAGCGCACTCGCCAAGCTACTACCAAACATCGATTCTCAACTAGAAGTCGCGGAACTGGATGGACGTGCGGCCATTCGAGTGAGCAGCCCGGATTACCTGCCGATCATCGGACCGATTGCCGACGAAAGCGCTTTCAATACGTCCTACGCCGCATTGTCACGTGACGCAACCACGGACATCGACACGCTCTCGCCCTGGCTAGACGGCCTGTACGTCAGCACCGCACACGGGTCTCGCGGCCTCATCAGCGCCCCTCTCGCGGGCGAAATTCTGGCAGCCTATTTAAACGACGAGCCTAGCCCCATCCCGAAATCCGTTACCGACGCCGTGCACCCCAGTCGGTTTCTATTGCGAGACTTGATTCGCCGCCGTTCCGAATAGTCCTACCTTTTGCATTAACCGCGCATCCAAAGCGCGATTGATCGCGTATGGAAATCAAGCGGGCGCACTCCGCGTTCAGCATAGCCAGGAGACGATCATGCAAAAGCTATTTATCGGCCTTTCTCTTTTACTCGCACTGGGCGGTTGCGCTCAATCCTACGAAAAATCGTCCTCCGAAAACCCGCCTCGCGATTCGACAACCCAGTCGTCCAAGCAAGGCGGCTATACGTCTTATTACTAACCGTTACGAGTAAGTCATGGTTGCCGGACGCGCTCAGCCCGCGCGCAATACGTCCATGTCGAACAATCTGCCCGCCGCTTCGGCATTGGGAGAAGTTTGAAAGGGAATATCGGCGAGTAGCGGTGCGCGTAAGCGCAAACGCAACGCGTCGATATTCTCTTCCGCTCGCGCCATGTGAGGGTCGATACGATTGGCGACCCAGCCTGCCATACGGAGCCCACGCGACTCAACGGCTTCTTGCGTCAACAAAGCATGGTTGAGGCAGCCCAGGCGCAGGCCGACGACCAACACCACAGGCAGCCCCAGCGCCACAGCCAGATCGCCTGCGTTCTCTCGCTCGTTAAGAGGGACGAGGAATCCGCCCACCCCTTCGATAACCACCGCCTCGGCCTGTCCAGCCAACTCGCGAAAACAATCGAGAGTCGTTTGCAAAGCGATGCGCCTGTCTTCGCGCTGAGCCGCGATATGCGGCGCGACGGCATCCTTCAGCAAATAGGGGCAAGTCAATTTCATCGTTACGTCCACCCCGCTTGCTGCGCGCAAGGCTTCAACGTCCTCATTGCGCCCTTCCGCATCGCACCCGGCCGCAACGGGCTTCATGCCCACCGCACTCAAGCCAGCGCGGCGATAGGCGTGCAACAGCGCGCAAGCCACCAGCGTTTTGCCTATTCCGGTATCCGTGCCCGTAACAAATACGCCTCGCTTCACGCTTCGACCTTCTCAAGCAGTCCGGCCGTTCGATCGATCAGAAGATCGATCTCTTCGTCATTGACGATATAAGGCGGCATGAAATAAACCGTGTTGCCCAGGGGCCGCAGCAGGACTTCCTGGTCCAGCGCCGCAGCATAAAAGCGTCGACTGAAATCGGGCGCAGCGCCATCGACTTCAAAAGCCCAGATCAAGCCCGTACGACGAAAGTTGCGCACACGCGAATGTTGCGCAAGGACTTGTGCGCGCGCGTCGATCCGTTTGGCCAGCGAAAGATTCGCCTCAAGCACTTTGTCGTCATCGAATACGTCAAGCGTCGCGACGGCGGCGGCACAAGCCAGCGGATTACCTGTATAGGAATGCGAATGCAAAAAACCGCGCGACAGATCATCATCATAGAAGGCCGCATAGATCTCGTCGGTGCTCATCACAACGGATAAGGGCAGATAGCCGCCGCTCAAGCCTTTGGACAAACATAAAAAATCCGGCCAGATTTCCGCCTGCTCGCAAGCGAAAAAAGTACCGGTGCGCCCACATCCGACCGCGATTTCGTCGGCAATCAAATGCACTTCGTATCGATGACAAAGCGCGCGCGCGCGCCGCAAGTACTCGGCGTCGTACATTGCCATGCCCGTCGCGCATTGCACCAGCGGTTCCAGAATCACCGCCGCCGTCTGCGCATGATGTTCGGCCAAATATTTCTCCAGTACTTTCGCGCAACGAATCGCATAGTCCTTGGGCGATTCACCTTCCTGTGCATGGCGCCAATCGGGGCTGTCGATCACATCGCATTGCCTTAACAAGGGTCCATACGCGTCACGGAACAGTGCGACGTCGGTGACTGAAAGCGCGCCCAGCGTTTCACCGTGATAA
>DATEEW010000329.1:0-3598 GCA_035280965.1 Burkholderiales bacterium | reverse complement strand
GAACGACCCGCCGCAAGACACTCCATCAACATGCGCCAGCCCTGGCCCGCCATAGCCGGCCCGCCGATGATCCACTCAATCGGCATGAATACTTCCTTTCCCCAGTTCGGCCCGTTTTGGAAAACGGCGTTGAGCGGAAAGTGACGTCTACCGATATTTACGCCCGGATGGTTGGTGGGAACCAGGGCGCAAGTGATGCCGATGTCTTCGTTATTGCCGAGCAAGTGGTCGGGATCGTAAAGACGGAACGCAAGTCCGAGCAATGTGGCGATTGGGCCCAAGGTGATGTAGCGCTTGTCCCAAGTGACGCGCATGCCCAGCGTTTCTTTGCCGTTATACGTGCCCTTGCACACCACTCCGAAATCCGGAATCGATGCGGCATCCGAGCCCGCATGCGGGCTGGTCAGCGCGAAGCAGGGAATTTCCTGTCCGAGCGCGAGGCGAGGCAGATAGTAACTTTTTTGTTCGGCAGTCCCGTAGTGAAGGAGCAATTCCGCGGGACCCAGCGAGTTCGGCACCATCACCGATACGGCAGCAGCACTGCAACGGGTGGAGAGCTTGGACACCACTTGCGAATGGGCAAAAGCGGAAAAGCCTTTGCCACCGTATTCCCTCGGGATGATCATGCCGAGGAAACCCTTGTCCTTGATGTATTGCCACGTCGCGGGCGTCATGTCGTTGAGCGCGTAGGTCTCCCAGTCGTTGGCCAGCTTGCACAAGTTTTCGGTTTCGTTGTCGAGGAAACTTTGTTCCTCGGGCGCAAGTCTCGCGGGAGGAAAGGCGAGCAACTTGGCCCAATCGGGTTTGCCCGAAAACAGATCGCCGTCCCACCAAACCGTACCGGCATTGATGGCTGCCGCTTCCGTATCGGACATGGGCGGCAAGACTTTGCGGAACACGGCGAATATGCGATCGCTGATCAAGGCTCGGCGCAGTGGTGCAATCGCGAGGATCACAATCAGCGCTACGATCAGCGCAAGCAGGACGTATAGGACAATCATTTCTTCTTCCCGTATTTTTATGGAGAGTGATGGATAGAAGCGCCTACGGCTTTGGGCTGCAGGCGAGTGTTATCGAACAAGTGCGGATCGTGAATCGGTATCGGTGCTTTCAGACCTGCGATCAAAAAAGGCCCCAGCCTGCGCAACAACAATTCGTCGTTCGCGCATTCGCCTGGATTCAAGGCGCTAATAAGTTTCCATGCGTCGGCGCCGGCCAGGGTGTAGGCGAGTGCGCCCATCATGAAATGCAAGCGCCAGGACAATTCCTGTCGAGGCAATTCAGGCAGCGCGCGTCCGAATGCGTCTTTGAAACGCGCGATAGCGGGGGCATACCGTTCGGACAGAAATTTTCGCAAGACGGGGGAGGGGTCCACATACGCCCGTCCGAGAAAACGCAAAAAATCCTTGCCGCCCGTCTGTGGATCACGTGCCATGTCGAGTGCGGGCACAAATAAAGCGCTTAGTATGCGTTCGCAGTCCAGAGGCTTGTTACCCGCATTGGCCTCGTATTCATTCAACAGCTGAAGGCGTGCCGCATGCATGGGGTCGAGCCGCTGAGCGATCAAAGCTTCAAACAATCCGTCTTTGCCGCCGAAGTGGTAGTTCACTGCGCCCAGGTTGACGGCCGCGGCGGAGGTCACGAGGCGTAGCGAGGTGCCGTCGAACCCGTGTTCGACGAATAGCGCTTCGGTCGCGCACATGATCCGCTCCCGCGTTCCCGCGGCCTTGTCGACGCCGTTATTCGCCACCGCCCACCTCATTCAAACGATCGTTTGAATCATTGGCTCATCGACGATCAAAGTCAAGGCCCGATTCTGGCCGGAGGCGGGCAAGCTTGATTTCCGCCCCGCGCAGCCGCACATTAAAGGCAGCTGTACGAGCGAGGACAAAGTAAAACAACACTTGGACGCTTTAAGCCGGTGACGTGATTCATTAATAGACCTTAATCAGAGCCTCCCTAGATTCTTCAAATCCTTAAGATCGCACGCTTGAGACACTACGCCCCCGCTTCACCTCCCGATCCCGCCGCGTCCCGCCGTAACGAATGGCGGGTGTTGAAGCTGTTATGGCCTTATCTATGGGAATTCCGCCTGCGAGTGGTCGTCGCACTGATCTTTTTGGCGGGCGCCAAATTCGCCAACGTGGGCGTGCCCCTGGTGTTGAAGCACGTGATCGATTCGCTCGATCCCCGCACCGCCGTGCTGGCAGTGCCGCTGGCCTTGCTCGCTGCTTATGGGGCGTTGCGTTTTTCCACCACCTTGTTTGCCGAATTGCGGGACATCGTCTTCATTCGCGTGACCCAAAGGGCGATACGCCGCGTCGCGTTGAATGTGTTCCGGCATTTGCATGCGCTCAGCCTGCGCTTTCATCTAGGACGGCAGACCGGCGGCGTGTCGCGCGACATCGAGCGCGGGACGCGCGGCATTTCCACGCTGATGTCCTACATGCTGTTTTCGATCATTCCGGTGATTCTGGAATTCAGCCTGGTTGCGTTCATCTTGATCGGAAAGTTCGACTGGCGATTTGCGGCCGTAACCTTCGCGGCGGTGACGATCTATATCGGTTTTACGATTGCCATTACCGAATGGCGAATGGATATTCGCCGGCGCGCCAACGAAATCGATTCCAAAGCCAATACACGCGCCATCGATAGCCTCATCAACTACGAGACGGTGAAGTATTTCAACAATGAGGAATACGAGGCGCAGCGCTACGACGACCATTTACGCAAATACGAGGATGCCGCGTCGAAAACCGAATCCTCGCTAGGCCTGCTCAATATCGGACAGAGTTTCATTATTGCGATCGCCGTGACGCTGCTGATGGTTCTCGCCTCGCAAGGTGTGACGAGCGGAACGTTGACACTGGGCGATTTGGTGCTGGTGAACGCGCTGCTCATCCAACTGTACATTCCCCTCAATTTCCTGGGCATGGTCTATCGCGAAATCAAGCAGGCCTTGATTGATATGGACCGCATGTTCCGCCTGCTCGAAGAGAATCGCGAAATCCAGGACGATCCCAATGCGCTGCCTTTGGTGGATGGCCCGGCCGGCATCCGCTTCGAGCATGTGGATTTTTCTTACGATCCGAAGCGGCAGATTCTGTTCGATGTGGATTTCGCCGTTCCCGCAGGCAGCAAGATTGCGGTCGTAGGGCATTCTGGATCGGGCAAATCCACTCTCGCGCGGCTGCTGTATCGTTTCTACGATGTCAGCGGCGGGCGCGTTTGCATCAACGGCTACGATTTGCGCATGCTAAAGCAAAGTTCTTTGCGAGCCGCTATCGGCATCGTGCCGCAGGACACTGTACTGTTCAACGATACCATTCGCTACAACATCCGCTACGGACGTCCCGACGCAACCGAAGAAGAAGTCGTGGAAGCCGCCCAGGCCGCGCATATCCATGACTTCATCAAAGCATTGCCAGAAGGTTACGAAAGCAAAGTGGGCGAGCGCGGTCTCAAGCTTTCCGGCGGCGAGAAACAGCGCGTGGCCATCGCGCGTGCGATTCTGAAAAATCCGCGCATCCTGATTTTCGACGAAGCGACCTCTGCGCTCGACTCCAAGTCCGAACAGGCGATCCAAGCCGAGTTGGAT
>DATEEW010000328.1:0-3944 GCA_035280965.1 Burkholderiales bacterium | reverse complement strand
CCGGACGGCAATGTGATGATGGATGTTGCCATCAACAAAGATGCGGTTTCCGCGGTATCGGTTCAAGTCGGCCTGAGCAGCATCCCAGCAATCGACACAAAACGCGTCACCACCTCCGTGCTCGTGGAAAACGGTGGAACGGTTGTCATCGGCGGTATTTACAGCCAAGAAGAACGGAATCAAGTGAATAAGATCCCCATTTTGGGTGATCTGCCCGCAGTGGGTCGTTTGTTCCGCAATAACTTCAGAATCGACGACAAGACCGAACTGCTGGTTTTCTTGACGCCTCGAATCGTTGAAGAACGTGTGAGCGTGCGCTAAGACACGCAATCTTCAAAAAGGCCGGCTTGTCCGGCCTTTTTTCTTTTGGGGCGTCGCCCCGTACAATGCTCCCATGCGCGACAGCCGCAAGATTTTTTTGGTCGGGTTGATGGGGGCCGGGAAGACCACGGTCGGTCGCCAACTCGCCTATAGGCTGGGCAAGGATTTTTACGACGCCGATCATGAGGTCGAGGAACGCACGGGCGTGAAAGTCGCGACCATTTTTGAAATCGAGGGCGAAGCTGGATTCCGCGCCCGGGAAGTGGAAGCCATCGACAGGCTGACACAACTGGAAAACGTCGTCTTGGCTACCGGAGGCGGCGCGGTAATCGATCCGCGCAATCGCGAACACTTAGCCGGACGAGGTTTTGTTATCTATTTGCACGGGGTGCCGCGCGATCTATGGCAACGAACACGCAACGACAAATCCCGGCCATTGCTGCGTAACGGTGATCCCTTAACGAAACTGAAAGAACTCTATGCGGTTCGTGACCCTCTTTATCGCGAGGTTGCGGATCTAACCCTCGATACCGGCAAACAAAGCGTGTCTTCGCTCATGCGCCAGCTGCTCATTCAACTGCCCGAAGAATGCAAACTCTCCGCGTAGCGCTCGCCGAGCGCAGTTATCCAATCCACGTTGGGCCAGCGTTATTGGCCAATAGGGATTTGATCGTGTCCGTTTTACCCAAAGACGCGAAAGCCGCGATCGTCAGCAACGCCACGGTTGCACCGCTGTACCTCAAGCAGGTTGAGACGAGCTTTCGGACGGGCGGCGTGCAAACGATGTCCGTCGTGTTGCCCGATGGCGAGGAATACAAAAACTGGGAAACTTTGAACCGTATTTTCGATGGGCTCCTCGAAAATCGCGCTGACAGGCGCACGGTGTTGGTGGCCTTGGGCGGTGGGGTGATCGGCGATATGACCGGATTTGCCGCATCCGCCTTTATGAGAGGCGTGCCTTTTATTCAAATTCCCACGACGCTGTTGGCTCAGGTGGATTCATCGGTAGGGGGGAAAACAGGCATCAATCACCCGCTCGGCAAAAACATGATTGGCGCTTTTCATCAGCCCTTAGCGGTCATTGCCGACATCGACACGCTAAAAACCCTGCCGGACCGCGAACTGAGCGCCGGTTTGGCGGAAATCATCAAACACGCGGCTATACGGGATCTGGACTATTTCAGCTGGTTAGAGCTCAACATGGACGCGCTTCGAGCGCGAAGTGCAGAAGCGCTTACTTACGCGATCACCCGCTCCATAGAGATCAAAGCAGAGATAGTAGCCTTGGATGAGCGCGAGAGTGGACCCCGTGCGTTGCTTAATTTCGGACACACTTTCGGCCACGCCATCGAAGCGGGTATGGGTTATGGGACGTGGTTGCATGGTGAGGCGGTTGGCGCCGGAATGGTCATGGCGGCAGAGCTTTCCCGTCGTTTAGGAATGATCGATGAAGTGGCCAGCCGTCGATTGCGCAACCTGATCGAGCGAGCCGGTTTGCCGATATTGGGCCCCGACCTTGGTGTCGAACGCTACTTGGAACTCATGGCAGTCGATAAAAAAGCGCAAGCAGGTCAGATACGTTTTGTTCTTTTGGAGGCGCTCGGCCAAGCCGCCATGCGTGACGCCACGCACGAAATGGTGGTCCGGGAAACCCTCGACGCCTGCGTCACCCCGTCCTAGACGAGGCCGACACAGCGGGCTGAGTGTCGGGTTTTTGTCGGCGAACTGCTTGTTAACTCGGAAACTTGTCCTCGATTCTTGAGCAGGCCCCGCTTCCGGCGTATATTCCGAGGTCCCCCGTGTGCTGCGGCGCGACATCCCTTCGCGTAGTGCGAGCGCACGTCGATTTTCCGCCCGCAATGGGCTCGAAGTTGAGGTGATACTGTGGACTACTCTGCCCCTCCCCAGCGACAGGGTTTATACGACCCCGCCAACGAACACGACGCTTGCGGTGTCGGCTTTATTGCCCATATCAAGGGCCGCAAGTCCCATAGCATTGTCGAACAGGGTCTGCAAATTCTTAAAAATCTGACTCATCGCGGCGCGGTGGGCGCAGATCCACTTGCCGGCGATGGCGCGGGAATTCTGTTGCAGATTCCGGATGCCTTCTTCCGCGAAGAAATGGCCAAGCAGGGCGTGAAATTGCCCCCGGTGGGCGAGTACGGTGTCGGCATGTTCTTCATGCCCAAAGAGCCCGCCTCGCGGCTAGCCTGTCAATACGAAGTCGAGCGCGCGATCAAAAACGAAGGCCAAGTGCTTTTGGGCTGGCGCGATGTGCCGGTAGATAGTTCAATTTTGGGTGAATCCGTCAAACGCATCGAACCGTTGATCCGGCAAGTATTCATCGGCGGGCAAGGGGTGACGGTTACCGACGCGTTGGAGCGCAAGCTATACATCATTCGTAAATCGTCCGGCCACGCAATCCAAGCTTTGCATCTGGAGCATGGCAAGGAGTTTTACTCGCCTTCCATTTCCGCGCGCACCATCGTTTACAAAGGGATGTTGCTCGCAGACCAGGTGGGCGCTTATTACAAAGATCTGCAAGACCCGCGTGTCGTATCGGCGCTTGCACTTGTGCATCAGCGCTTCTCCACGAATACGTTCCCGACTTGGGAGCTCGCGCATCCTTTCCGCATGATTGCGCATAACGGCGAGATCAATACGCTGCGCGGTAACGTGAACTGGATTCGCGCGCGTCAACAAGCGATCTCCAGCCCCATTCTCGGCAAAGACCTCAATAAGCTGTGGCCGTTGATTTACGACGGACAGTCGGACTCCGCTTCCTTCGATAACGCGCTTGAATTGTTGGTGATGAGCGGATATTCGCTTGCTCACGCCATGATGATGCTCATTCCTGAAGCGTGGGAAAAGCATACGCACATGGATCCCACGCGTCGCGCGTTCTACGAGTATCACGCTGCGATGATGGAACCGTGGGATGGGCCTGCTGCAGTTGCTTTTACCGACGGGCGTCAAATCGGCGCCACGCTCGATCGAAATGGTCTGCGTCCGGCCCGCTATTTGGTGACAGATGACGATCTCGTCGTGATGGCCTCGGAAACCGGCGTGCTGCCGATAGCCGATGACCGTATCGTCAAGAAGTGGCGCCTGCAACCCGGCAAGATGTTCCTGATCGATCTGGAAGCCGGTCGCATCATCGACGACAAAGAATTGAAAGACACGCTTTCCGCGGCGAAACCTTATCGCGACTGGATCGAACGCATTCGTATCAAGCTCGATGATCTCAAACCGACCGAAGAGCGTCCGAGCAGCAAAGCCACGTTGCTGGATCGTCAACAGGCCTTCGGATACTCGCAGGAAGATTTGAAATTCATCCTTTCGCCGATGGCCTTGTCCGGCGAAGAAGCGGTCGGGTCCATGGGTAACGATTCCCCACTCGCCGTGCTGTCGGATAAAGATAAGACGCTCTATGCTTATTTCAAGCAGCTATTCGCGCAGGTGACCAATCCGCCTATCGATGCGATTCGCGAAGAGTTGGTGATGTCGCTGGTAACGTTCATCGGGCCCAAGCCGAATCTGTTGGGCATCGACGAAATGAATCCACCGATTCGACTGGAAGTCAGTCAACCGGTGCTTGATTTCGATCAGATGGAAACGATTCG
>DATEEW010000327.1:0-32053 GCA_035280965.1 Burkholderiales bacterium | reverse complement strand
TTGATGAATGGAAAAGGTGGATGAGTCTGCTTCGATTACTGCACTTGCTGCGCCGGACGCGCAGTAGGCGCGAGTGCTTTGGCGCGTTCAATGCGTTGTTGCCGTGCCTCGGCGGCCTGCTTGCGCTGTTCCGGAGTGAGTACGTTGAAAATCTGGTTGTTCAAACGCAGACGCATCACATTCAGGTCGGCTTCTGCGCGCGCGGCTTGGTTACTCAATGCCACCGCACGGCTTTCGTCAAATGTCTCGCTCATGGACAGTTGGTGCATCTCATGACGCGCAGCGCGGACTTCCTTGCTTTTCTCCCTCAACGCCGGCTCTACGGCCTGACGCAATTCGGAAACCTTGTCGCGCTGTGTCTCGGTCAAATTCAAATTTTGAGTGAAATCGCCGCGCCGATGCTCGCCGAAACCTTTGTGGCGAAATTCTTTTCGCGCACCGTCCTGCGCATCAGAACCGGCTTGTGCGTGAACAGCCAGGGGCGCCGTCACCGCCAAGCTCAACGCCAGAATCAGGGGGCGAAGAATATTGGTGTTTGCCATACGAATCTCCTACTCGAAAGACAGGATCATTCCTGCATGAGTGGAAATGTACGTCGTGAATGCGCAAACCGTGGGGAACGCAGGTAACGCTTTGTAACGGGCTTGGTGCTCAGCAGCGCAACGTTACAAAGCGATTTTCAACGGTCGCACGTCCCAGATTTTCTCGCAGTATTCGCGGATGGCGCGATCGGAGGAGAACTTCCCGGCGCGCGCGGTATTGAGGATGGACATGCGGCTCCAGCGTGCTGGATTTTGCCAAGCGAGACCAACTTCCTGCTGACACGCGACGTAGGCCGCGTAGTCGGCCAGCACCAGGAAAGGATCGTGACCCATCAGATCGTCCACCAGCGGGCGGAACATCTCGCGATCGCCGCGCGAGAACCGACCGCTTGCGATGGTGTCGAGGACGTCGCGCAGTTCGGCGTTGCTCTCGATGTGCTGCCGAGGCGTGTAGCCCTCGCGTTTGACGCGCTCGACTTCGTCGGCGCGTAGTCCGAACAAGAAGAAATTCTCCGTGCCGGCTTCCTCGCGAATCTCGACATTCGCGCCATCCAGCGTGCCGATAGTGAGCGCGCCGTTGAGCATGAACTTCATATTGCCGGTACCGGAGGCTTCCTTGCCTGCGGTGGAGATCTGTTCCGACAGATCGGCGGCAGGGTAGATCATGTGCGCATACTTGACGTTGAAGTCGGGAAAGAACACGACTTTGATGCGACCGGCCACGGCCGTATCGGCGTTCACAACTTCGGCAACCCCATTGACCAGGCGAATGATGAGCTTGGCCATGTGGTAGCCGGGCGCAGCCTTGCCGCCGAAAATGAAACAGCGCGGCGCGATGTCGAGCCCTGGATCGCGCAGCACGCGCAGATACAGCGCAATGACGTGCAACAGATTCAAGTGTTGCCGCTTGTATTCGTGAATGCGCTTGACCTGGATGTCAAAGAGGCTTGCGGGGTCGACGGTGATGCCGGCGCACTCGCGGATGCGGCGCGCAAGAGATTCTTTATTGCGATGCTTGATCTGCCGCCAACGTTCCTGGAATGCGGCGTCGCCAGCATGCGCTTCCAAGGCACGCAATCGCTCCGGTTCGACCGCCCATTTCGGTCCGGCGATTTCATCGAGCAGCACCGAAAGCCCGGGGTTGCCGAGCACAACAAACCGGCGAGGGGTAACGCCATTAGTGACATTGAGAAAGCGGTTCGGCCATAGCTGTGCAAAATCCCGAAGCACGGTTTCCCTAAGTAATTCCGAGTGCAAAGCGGCGACACCATTCACCGCATGACTGCCTACCGTGGCCAGATGGGCCATGCGCACACGCTTCGCTCCGCTCTCGTCGATGAGGGACATGCGCGCCACGCGCGCGTCGTCACCGGGAAAGCGCTGTCTGACCTCGTCGAGAAAACGGCGGTTGATTTCGTAAATGATTTCCAGATGTCGCGGCAACAGATCGCGGAACAAGGGCAAGCCCCAAGTTTCCAGCGCTTCGGGCAGCAGCGTGTGATTGGTATAGGCAAGCGTGCGTTGTGTCATGCCCCAGGCTTCATCCCAAGAAAACGCGTATTCGTCCACGAGCAAGCGCATCAATTCAGCAACGGCGATTGAAGGATGCGTGTCGTTCATCTGTGCAGCGAAGAGTTCGGGCAGACGCTTCAAGGGCTGCTTGCGCATTTCCATAAGACGCAGGATGTCGCGGAGTGAACACGACACGAAGAAATACTGCTGCGCCAGGCGCAGGCGCTTGCCGGCCTCCGGCTCGTCGTTCGGATACAGCACTTTCGACAGCGTCTCGGAGAGCACCTTGTCCTCTACCGCGCCGTAATAGTCGCCGGCGTTGAACTCCGCGAAATCGAAGGATTTCACCGCCTCGCTTTTCCACAGCCGCAAGGTGCCGCAAGTGTTCACACGATAGCCGGAGACAGGAATATCGCAGGCCCGCC
The DNA here is from genome assembly GCA_035280965.1 of Burkholderiales bacterium. Lineage (GTDB taxonomy): Bacteria > Pseudomonadota > Gammaproteobacteria > Burkholderiales > SG8-39 > DATEEW01. Next base: position 29,574 of record DATEEW010000327.1, on the reverse strand, counting down.
CGCGCACCATGCGCGCAGGCAGCCAGCGCACGCGCTGACGTCCCGTCTCGTCGGTGTAGCTTTCAGTTTGGCCGCCGAAACCGACATCGAAACAAACCTCGGGTCGGATGATTTCCCAGGGACTGCCTCTTTGCAGCCAGTTGTCGGCCGCTTCCACCTGCCAGCCATCGCGGATCTGCTGATCGAAAATACCGAACTCGTAGCGAATGCCATAACCGATAGCGGGCATTTCCAAGGTGGCGAGCGAATCCATATAACAAGCCGCGAGACGGCCAAGTCCGCCATTGCCCAGGCCCGGCTCCTCCTCCAGTTCCAACAATACATCCAGGTTCTGGCCCAACGCCCGCATGGCTTCTCGCACTTCGTCCTCGATCCCGAGATTGACGATGTTGTTGCCAAGTTGCGGGCCAATGAGAAATTCGGCGGAGAGATAGCAGGCGACCTTGACGTTGCGCTCGGCGACATAGCATTCGGCGGAATTCACCCAGCGCTCCAGCATGCGGTCGCGCACCGTATGCGCGAGTGCTATGTACCAGTCATGCGGCGTGGCGACGCTCGGAAAGCGCGCCTGCAAAAAAGCGAGATTGTCGACTACCGCGCTTTGCAGCGAGGCGACGCTCAGTCCGGTGCGGATGGATTCGCTCACGTCCGCTCGGCCTGGCCTGCCTGCCAACGCGCGTGGTGGTCTCGCACGATAGCGATTGCCTGTTCCGCGTTATCAACGCACTGTGGAATCTTCATATCCGCCGCACCGGCCAACTCGAAATCGGGGCGCAGCATTTTTTCGCTGGCCCAATCGACCAGGCCCTTCCACATCGGCCCGGCAAAAATCAGCGGCGTGTCGTGCAAGTGGCGCACTTGCAGCAATTGCCAGATCATCGTGGCTTCCAACACTGTGCCGATGCCGCCCGGCGCAACAATGTAAGCATCAGACATGAGCACGAATTGGTGCAGACGCGTGAAAAAAGTTCCGTGCTCGAAAGCTTCTTCGACGAAGGGATTGACCTCTTGCTCGAAGGGAAGCCCCACGCGAATGCCGATGTTCTGCACTCGCTCGGGCGCTTTGGATTCGCCCGCGCCTTCGTTAGCGGCCTGCATCAAGCCGGGCCCGCCACCGGTGACGATATCGCAGCCCATTACGCTGAGCGCCGCCGACATTTTCTTTACTTCTGCATACACCCCATGGCCGGGCTGCGTGCGCGCCGAACCGAATATCGTGACGCGGTAACGCTCGCGACGCGAAGGCCGCAAGCGTGAGAGGTTGTTGACCGTGGACCACAAGCCGAACATGGTCTCGGTAAGAATGCGCTTGACCGCCTCCTCGTCGGCCAAGCTCACTTCGCCGCTATCGGTGTCCGGCTTTTTGCTCATGCAAAACCTTTTTTCAATGGGGCCAGACCCAGTTGGAGATTTCCTCGCGGTCGGTACCGTGTTCGTGCGCGTAGGCAAGATTGTTGATGATCTCGTTTTTCATTTTTTCCTTGAGGTGCGCTGCGGTGTTGCGCAACTTCGGCACGCGGTCGAGCACATCGATTACCAGGTTAAAGCGGTCGACCTGGTTGAGAATCGCCAGTTCCATCGGCGTGTTGATGTTGCCCTTCTCCTTGTAGCCGCGCACATGCAGGTTCTCGTGGTTCTTGAAGCGGTACGCCAACTTGTGAATCAACCAGGGATAACCATGGAAATTGAAAATCACCGGTCTGTCGGTCGTGAACAGACTATCGAACTCGTTTGTAGTTGATCCATGTGGATGCTGATCTGCAGGCTGCATTCTGAAAAGGTCGACGACATTGACGAAGCGCACTTTTAGGTCCGGCAGATGCTCTCGCAGGATTGCCGTCGCGGCGAGCGCTTCCTGGGTCGCCACATCGCCGCAAGAGGCCATCACCACATCCGGCTCTACACCCTCATCATTGCTGGCGCGGCGCCAGATGCCGATGCCTTTCGCACAATGAACGATCGCTTCGTCCATGGTGGTGAACTGCAGATGTTTCTGTTTGTCCGCCACGATGACATTGATGCAATCGGTGGAACGCAGACATTCGTCCGCCACGGCGAGCAAGGTATTCGCATCCGGTGGGAGATAGATGCGTGTAACAGTTGGGCTCTTGTTGGTCACGACATCAATGAAGCCGGGATCCTGATGCGAGAAGCCGTTGTGGTCCTGCCGCCACACAGTCGAGGACAGCAGAATATTCTCCGACGCGACCGAAGCGCGCCAAGGCACGTGGTTCTTGCAAATGTCCAACCACTTCGCGTGCTGGTTGAACATCGAGTCCACTACATGCGCGAAGGCTTCGTAGGTATGGAAGAAGCCGTGGCGTCCGCTCAGCAGATAGCCTTCGAGCCAACCGAGCAACGTATGCTCGGACAGCATTTCCATGACGCGGCCATCGCGCGACAGTTCGCCGCCGTCGGCGTCTTCCGGCAGCATATCCGCCATCCAGACTTTCTTACTTACTTCATACACGGCCTGCAGACGGTTCGAGGCGGTTTCGTCCGGGCCGAAAACACGGAAGGTCGTCATATTCGCGCGCATCACATCGCGCAGGAATTCGCCCAGCGGTTTCGTGTTTTCGTAAAGTGACTTGCCTGCCTCCACTTTCACTGCGTAGTCACGAAAATTCGGGAGCTTCAGTGCTTTGCGCAGCAAGCCGCCATTAGCATGTGGATTGGCGCTCATGCGTCGCTGCCCGACGGGTGATATGGATTTTAGTTCGGGCCGCAAGCTGCCCGCCTCATCGAACAATTCCTCCGCCTTGTAGCTGCGCATCCAGTTTTCCAGCAGCTTCAGGTTCGTCGGATTGCCGCGAACGTCCGAAAAGGGAACTTGGTGCGAACGCCATGACCCCTCGGCTTTTTTGCCGCCGATCTCCTTCGGGCCGGTCCAGCCTTTGGGCGAACGCAGCACGATCATCGGCCAGCGCGGCCTTTCGGCCTTACCGCTTCCGCGCGCCGCTTGCTGCGCCGCACGGATTTCGCTAATGGCCGCATCCAGCGTCGCCGCCATCAGTTGGTGCATTTCCGCCGGGTCGGCACCTTCGACAAAATAAGGCTTGTAACCGCAGCCGATGAAAAAGGCTTCCAATTCCTCGTGGCTGATGCGCGCGAAGATGGTGGGATTCGCGATTTTGTAACCATTCAGATTGAGAATCGGCAGCACCGCCCCATCGCGTATCGGGTTGATGAACTTGTTGGAATGCCACGCGGTAGCCAGTGGCCCCGTCTCCGCCTCCCCGTCGCCCACCACGCAAGCGACGATAAGGTCCGGATTGTCCAAAGCCGCGCCATAGGCGTGCGACAGGCTGTATCCCAGTTCACCGCCCTCATGGATGGAGCCGGGTGTTTCCGGCGTGACATGCGATCCGATATGGCCGGGAAAGGAAAACTGTTTGAAGAATTTCTGCAAACCTTCGGCGTCTTCGCTCTTATCCGGATAGACCTCGGAATACGTGCCTTCCAGATATGCCGGCCCCAGCACACCCGGCGCGCCGTGTCCCGGCCCGGCCATGAAAATCACATCCAGATCGTCGCGCTTGATAACGCGGTTCAGATGCGCCCATACAAAAGAAAGCGCCGGACTCGCTCCCCAGTGGCCCAATAGCCGATGTTTGATGTGTTCCGTTGTGAGCGGCTCTTTCAACAACGGGTTGTCCCGCAAGTAAATCATTCCTACGGAAAGGTAGTTGCAGGCGCGCCACCATGCGTCGATCAGACGCAGCTCTTCACTGCCTAACGGTGTGGGTGTGGTGGCGGGTTTTACCCGATTTGCGACAGCGCTCATGATCGGTTCCTTTTAGTTCAGCCAACCTTCAAGGAAGGTCGCTGGTGTCCACTTTGATTCGTCATACCGGCGTTTGAAATGCCTGGCCATGGCCCCAATGCGTTTTCGCCCGATTTTCAACAGCAGGACAGCTTCGACATTCAAGGTCCGGCGCTGTTCTAGCGACGAAAACACCCCGCGCACGCCGCTATTACATACGTCCAAAGGCCAATTGCATATCCGACCAAAGACGCATGTCATATACCCGCAAAACGGGAAGACTCCGACTCGCGGTCGATTTCCGCGCATGTTTGACAAGCCGTCGCGCGGTCGTTGAATTTAGATAGTAAAGGTGAAGAAATGGTGAAGGCAAAGACCAAGCCCAAAAAGGCAGCAAAGCCCATCAAGGAAGAACTGTCACGCAAAGCATACGAAGAAGAGCTCGAGCGTCTGCACGCCGAGCTGGTCAAGCTGCAGCAGTGGGTGCAACTCAAGGGCCTAAAAGTCTGTCTCGTTTTCGAGGGGCGCGACGGCGCCGGCAAAGGCGGCACAATCAAGGCGATTACCGAGCGGGTCAGTCCGCGCGTTTTTCGCGTGGTCGCATTGCCCGCACCCACCGAACGCGAAAAAAGCCAGATGTATCTGCAGCGTTACTTCCGGCATCTGCCGGCAGCGGGCGAAGTGGTGATTTTCGACCGCAGCTGGTACAACCGCGCCGGCGTCGAGCGGGTGATGGGTTTTTGCACCGAAGAAATGTCGCAGAAGTTTCTCAAAGCCGTTCCGCTGGTCGAAAAAGCGATGGTCGACTCCGGCATCATCCTGATCAAGTACTGGTTGGAAGTCAGTCCCGAAGAACAGACGCGGCGGCTTGAGGCACGTATCGACGACGGTCGAAAGACCTGGAAACTGACGCCGATGGATCTGAAATCCTATAGCCGTTGGTACGACTATTCGCGTGCCCGCGATGACATGTTCACCGCAACGGATACCGGTTTCGCGCCCTGGTTCGTAGCGCGCTCCGATGACAAGAAGCGAGCGCGCCTGAACATCATTTCACATCTGCTCGCCGCGATACCGTATAAGGCCGTGCCGTCCAAAAAAATACGCCTGCCAAAACGCCAGCAGCCGGGGGGCTATAAAGCGCCGGACTATCCCTACAAGTACGTGAAAGAACGATACTAGAGGCCCGTCCACCTCTACTATGGAAAAAATGAATCCCGCACCGTCCACGCAAGACCTCACGCGCATCGTGCTCGCTGTGCTTTTCCTCGGCTTGTTGACCGTGGCAAGTCTATGGATTTTGCAGCCTTTTATCGGGGCCTTGATTTGGGCAGCCATGGTCGTGGTGGCAACCTGGCCGATAATGAAAGCACTTCAACGCCGACTCGGCGGCAGGCGCTGGCTCGCCGTCACGATTATGAGCATCGGCATTCTGGTCCTGCTGGTGGTGCCACCAACGCTCGCGATATTCACCATCGCCGACTATCGAGAAGAGATCGCGACCAAGCTCGGCGATCTGCGTACGACGCAAATTCCGCCACCCCCCGCATGGATCGAGCAACTGCCGCTCGCCGGATCGAAAATCGCCGATCATTGGCGAACGCTAGCGGCTACCGGCCCGGACGAACTCGTCACCAAGACAATGCCCTACGTGCGCACGGGTCTCGCATGGTTCGCTAGTCAGGCGGGAAACGTGGGACTCATGCTGCTGCACCTTTTACTCACGCTCATCATTGCAGCTTATTTATATGTGACTGGAGAAACGGCCGCGCTAGGATTAAAGCGCTTCGCCTACAGGCTGGCCGGCGAACGAGGCGAAACTTCTATTGTCCTTTCGGGCCAGGCAATACGCGCTGTCGCCCTAGGCGTTGTGGTCACGGCGGTAATCCAGTCCGCATTCGCGGGCATAGGTCTCGCCGTCAGCGGCGTTCCCTTCGCCGCAGTGCTGACGGCAATCATTTTCATTCTCTGCATCGCGCAACTCGGCCCGACTTTGGTCATGCTACCCGCGATCGCTTGGCTTTATTGGTCCGGCGACGTGGTGTGGGGCACCGTGCTGCTCGTCTGGTCCATTCCGGTCGGCGCGCTCGATAATATACTGCGGCCTATTCTCATTAAGCGCGGCGCCGATTTGCCGCTACCGCTCATTCTGCTTGGCGTCATAGGTGGGCTCATCAGTCTTGGCGTCATCGGTCTTTTTGTCGGGCCGGTGGTATTGGCGGTGACGTATCGCTTGCTGGAGTCCTGGGTGGCAGAAGTGCCCTATGCTGTTCCCGCGATCGAAACGCCAGTCCCGCAATCTAAAGAATTGGATGCCTAAGGACGTACTTATGATCGCGCGGCATTCCGCGGCGATCGTTTAAAACGGAAAGGAAATACGATGAAACTGTGGATCGGCAACATCCATCCCGACGTGACGGACGAGCAGCTTTGCGAGTTTGTAGAGAAATACGGCTGCCCTCATCCTTCGGAAATTCAGCGCGTGCCGGGCGATGGTACGCGTCCGGCGGCGATCCTAAATTTCGAGGGAGCAGTCGAGGACAAGGTGTCCAGCGCGCAAATGCGTCTCCACGGCATGTTTTGGCACAATCGCGAACTGAACGTGCAAACCTTGATGATTATGGGTGGCTCTACCCCTTAGAGCATGTCCGATTAAGGGGTCGCCACGTTTAAAATTGCTTCCAGCATAACGCCGCTTACAGCGGCGTTAGCCTATCCGCAGTCTGCGACAGGCGCAGAATGTCCCCACAAATTCAGGGAAGCCCTGATTGCTGAAGAAACTTAATCAAAGCTTCCTTAGCCTATCACTTCGGTTTGTTCGGTCCGCCGAGGTTGTCCATCAGCGCCGCCTGCAAGCGCGCATGAAGGCGCACGAGCCAGCGCCAGGTAGCGGCCGCAACGACGGCAATGCCCACCAGCACCACGATCATCGATCCGGTAGGTGGCAGAATGCTCGAACTCAGCGCCGACACGATCACCATCAAAACCACAATGGATAGCGCGGGAATTACCTCTGCGATGACGCGTCGCGCACCTTCGTTGTAAGACGCATCCACCCCGGCGCTCATCTCCGCGAGCATCAGGCTCAAAGCCTTGAGCTTGCGATATGCCGCGATTAAAAACGGTAGCGATAGCAAGAGCGCGCACGCCCAAACAAGGGTGGTGGAAGAATCCAAATCCATGGGCAAGTGCATCAAGAAGTCCACATGGCGCATCGCGTAGGCCGCGCCCAGAAAAATCGCCGTGACCAGGCTTAGATTGACCATCACATGCAGGATGATCCGGCGAATCATCTTCGCGATCAGCGCGCGCTCCCCCTGAGGACGAATCGATCCCAGCCAACGGCTGTAGGCTTCGGCCATCCGCGCCACCGGTGCAGGTGCGGAACGTGCGGCCATCGCGGACAAAGGATCGGCCAGACGAATCAAATACGGGGTGGTCAAAGTCGTGATTGCCGACACCGCTACGGCGATTGGATATAAGAACTTACTTGTCACACCGAGGGTCAGCCCAAGCGAGGCGATGATGAAAGAGAACTCGCCGATCTGGGACAATCCCATGCCGATGCGAATCGAATCGCGACCGCTCTGACCGCTGATGAATGCGCCAAAACCGCAGGAAACGAATTTTCCCAATACCACCGCTACGCTCACGATCGCGATTGGCAAAGCGTATTCCAGCATCACCTTCGGATCGAGCAGCAAGCCGATAGTGACGAAGAAAACGGCGCTGAACATATCGCGAAGCGGTTCGATCAGCCTTTCGATTTCTTTGAGTTCTTTCGCTTCGGCCATGATTGCGCCGATCAGAAACGCGCCCAGCGCAAGGCTGTAATCGAGCTTGACCACCAGGAGACAGAATCCGAACAGCAAACCGAGCACCGTGATAAGCAACATTTCCGCGCTGTGAAAGCGCGCGACATAGGCCAGCAATCGCGGCACGACCAGAATGCCCACCACCATCGATACGATCATGAAGAGCGCCAACATACCGAAGGTTCCGAACGCTAGACCGGCGTCTACTTCTCCGCTCACCGCCATGCTCGAGAGCACCGCGATAATGCCGATGGCCAGCATGTCTTCAACAATCAGCACGCCGAAGATCACTTGCGCGAAGTGCTCTTTTTTGAGTTTCAGGTCATCGAGCGCTTTGACGATAATGGTCGTGGACGAAATAGCGAGGATCGCGCCGAGAAAAATCGAATCCATCGGCCGCCAGCCGAAAAAGCGGCCGATTTCATAACCCAACCACACCATCAACACGATTTCCGCAATCGCCGCGATAACTGCAGTCATCCCTACCCGGGCAAGCTTCCGCAAACTGAATTCGAGTCCGAGCGAAAAAAGGAGGAAAACCACGCCCAACTCCGCCAGAATCTGGACGGTCTCCTCGTCTTGGATCAACGCGAAGGGCGGCGTGTGCGGGCCGATGATTACGCCGGCCAAGATGTAGCCCAATACCACCGGCTGCTTGAAGCGATGGAACAGTACGGTTACCAAGCCGGCGATGGCCATGATAATCGCGAGGTCTTGTATAAATTCGATGTCGTGCATAGTCTGGGTGTATGTTTTGCCCGATCATGGCATGAAAAGGCATGGCGGTCATTCCGTAAAACATACGCGCGACAATATGCGCCGACCTTTAAAATTTGGAGAACGCGATGACACAAGATAAATTATCGCGACTGGCCGCCGATCCCGATGCTGCCGCGCGCAGCGACGCTGATTGGCATGCACGCCTGAGGCCGGAGGCTTATCAGGTTCTACGCAAGGAAGGGACGGAGTATCCGGGCAGCAGTCCGCTCAACACCGAAAAGCGGCCGGGCATATTTGTCTGCGGAGGTTGCGGGGCGCCGCTGTTCACATCAGACATGAAGTTCGATAGCGGTACCGGCTGGCCCAGTTTTTTCGAAGCGCTGCCCGGGGCGCTGGAAACGAAAATCGATTTCAAAACGCTAATGCCGCGCACCGAATACCATTGCACGCATTGTGGCGGGCATCACGGTCATATATTCGAAGACGGGCCGGCGCCTACAGGACTACGTTATTGCAACAACGGCGTCGCATTGAATTTTGTTCCCCAAACGGACACTTGAGAAAGCTCTGATTAACTTGTTTTTGAAATCAGAGCTTGCCTGAATTTGCGGGGACAATCTGCGCCTGTCCCGAAGATTGCGGCGTAGGCTAATGCCGCTGTAAGCGGCGTTATGCCGGAGGCAATTTTAAGGGGCGGCAGCCCTTAATGAAACATTCCTTAATTCGCCTCCGCCAAACGCTTCCGAAGCGATTCGATCGCTTCATCGCGACGATCGACAGGGCCCGAAAGATCGACGCCCAGACCTCGGACTCGGGAAATCGCCAGAGCGGCGAAATCCTTCACCCGGTAAGGTGGCTCGAAATGCGCCGGTGCACGCCACGGGAAATACAACGGAAGTTCCGTGTCGTCCTCCAAACCCGCCAGGAAAGCATTGAGCTGGCTATCGCCATCGAGCACCATGCGCAATAGTGGCCCTAATTCATTGGGACCCGTGGCGAAGGCCCAATCAGCGCCATTTCCGCTTGCATTGTGACGCAGGGCTTCAAAATAGCTTTCCTGCAATTCATCACGATCCAGCTCGGCATGCAACTTCATGTCGATGTAGCGATACAAATATTCCGAGGCCAGAAACCGTGCATCCCAGGACGTCTCGCGGTCATTCGCCACTTCTTGCAAAAGCGAGCCTATATCCGATTCACCTGCGCGCACCTGATCGATAGCGGCTTGGACACGTTCGATAAATAAGCGCGCGTAACCCGCTTCGAGCAAATGCTGCTTCACGCGCTCCGCAGCCTTGCTCATCGATTCAACGTTTCCCGAGCGCTTCTAGCTTGAGATCGGGCGCGAAGAAATAGCCTTTCGTGCCCGTCAAGGGGCCGTCCGCCACTTCGCCTTCCTCGTGATTGGGAAGCGTCGGCGTTGGCAGCATTGAGGCCGTCGTAACGACGCGGGTACCCCACGGAAGCTGCACTGTGCTCGAACCCAATGCGTATTTCAAAATCATCGTACTGCCCAATGGATTGGAAATCGTCTGAACCATCGGTACAGGCAAGTCGACGGTAGCCGCTCCAATCGCGGCCTGTTGTACGGCAGCATTATCTACAACTCCTGTAGTTCCGGAATGCTTCACTTCCACGTACGTTTTGGAGCCAACCGTACCGCTGCGACCAGTGAATTCAAGCTCTGCGTCTTTTGGAATAGAGCCAATTTTCGTGAGGGTACCATCGAGCAAATCGGTCGCAATCGTGCTTTTAAAACCTAAAGAGACTTTCGATGGATTCCATATATTCGCTGCAGTGAGGAAGGTTGCGCTAGGCACTCCTTGCGAAACCGCTTTGAGAGGAATGCGCGTGAATGCGCCTTTGGAGTCGATACGCCATCCCCACTCTACAGAACCGTAGTAGGTATCCTTCTGCGAGCCCGAAAGTGCGAGCGCGGTCGTTTCGAAAACCTGTTCCGAGTCGGCGCCCGCCCCACCTAGCACCGGCGCGTCATAGAGTTCGGCATCCTGCGTCACCGTTTTCCCGCTGACGACTTTACTGAAGCCGTGCTGGCCCCAGCCTTTGTAACCGACGCCTGTAATACCAGTCGAGGCGGCCCTGGTTGCTTGCTCCGTCGCGGTCAACGCGGTAATGCTTGTCGTCTCATAATCGGCGAGGTTGCTCGCACTGCCGCCGGAAACGACTTTTTTTGTCGTTGGGTATATCGGGTTTGGAAATCCTTCCAACCGATCGATAAAGTATCCTACGCCCGCGCCGCTCGTTGCACTGTGCAACCCGTACAAACCTTGTGTGATTGGGACGCCATTCCGTTTCCCTTCGGCAACCTGCGTCAAGCCGATAAGGTCGGCACTTACATTCGTACCCGGATGGAATTTCAAATACATTTCGACGCCGACTTTCTTACCGGCGGCATTGGTTAAATCCTTGTATTTGAAATCCTCGAACTCACCAAAATGAGTGGGAACTTTGCCGCATTGGATCGTGGCTCGGCCACCCGGCGTTTTCTGCACGTTCGCCACATCGCGCATGCCTAGCGCGAGGCGGTCGTGCGGATTCCGTTCGTATCGCGAGAAGCCCTTGGCAAGCGCTTCGGCCTGTTGTTCGTATGGATCGTCTTGAGGACCTACTGTGGGATGGATACGATCTGAAACGGCACCTTGTTGAATCGTATGCACGACTTCATGCGCGAGCAGCGCAGATCTGGCTTTGCTCCCCGCGCGCAAGGCTTCGCTGCCAAGATGAATGTTCTGACCCAGAGTGAAAGCTCCGGCCTTGAGCCGATCCGCCTCACGCTGACTGGCCGGATCGCTATGCATGCGCACTCGGTCCAGCGGCGATTTGAAGTATTGCTCCAAGGAAGCACGCAATCCTGCAGGCAAGGGATCGCCCTCCTTGCGGGCGCGCCAATCGCGCATTCTGTTTCCGTCGGAACGGTATTGAGTGTTGCGCGAAGACTGCTTCGCGCCGCCTTGAACCGAGGAATGATGCCGCATGCCGCGCTCCTACTTATTCAATACGCATACAGCTTAGATCAAGCTTTCCAGACATAGAAGCATGACGATGGCTTAATCCTTTTGTGTGAATTTCATCGTCGATTGTCCAGCGCAAGTCCGGACGTCGGAAATGAAGGCGAATCACTATGCTGTGTCGCATACGAATACCATCGTGTGCGTATTGCGGCGACCATGCCCCCAAATAATATGTGCGATTGCAACAACTCTATGCGCGTTTCTTCCGCGAGACACTTTTCTTGGCGGTCGATTTCTTAGCAGCCGTTTTTCTGACAGTATTTTTTTTGGCGGCGGCCTTTCTTCTTGGCGCCTTCTTCGCGGTTGTTTTCTTGCTCGCGGTTTTTCTGCTCGGCGCCTTCTTCGCCGTCTTCTTTTTCGCTGCAGTCTTCTTCGCGGTTTTTTTCTTCGCCGGGACCTTGCCGCCCTCTTTGCGTGCTTCGGATAAACCGATCGCAATTGCCTGCTTGCGGCTGGTCACGTTCTTGCCGGAGCCGCCGCTCTTAAGCTTGCCTTCTTTCATTTCGTGCATCGACTTCTCGACTTTTTCCGATGCCTTTTTGCCGTACTTCGCCATGATTTTCTCCTCTCGGATTCAGCTTTCGCCGCGCGGTAGGGGCTCACCCTTTTTGTCGTACGCGGGTGGCACGTAAAAATTCAGCGTTTGCAGCGGCTCCGCGCCCGTGTTGCGGATTTCATGTTCTTCGCCCTGCTCAACCAGCAATAGACTACCCGCGTGAAGTGGATGCGGAGCGCCGCTGATAATAGCTTCGCCTTCACCTTCGAGTATGTAGAGCCATTGATCGGCGGCGCGATGACGATTGCCCGGACCACCCTCCGTCTTGCCGGGGGCGATAACCATCACCGCCGCTTGCGATCGCGCATTGCCGGCGACGACCTTGAAGTCGGATTGGAATTGCAATTTTTGCAGCTGCATAGGCATTCCCGCGTTTTCGGAATGCCCTTATGCAAACAATCGTCGTGCCTGCTAATTGCCTTTAGTCAAAATCCGCGTCCAACACCAGGCGATAGCGCGCACGACCCCCGCGCAAATGTTCGAGCGCATCGTTCACGCGGCTCATGGGAAAGTGTTCGACGGTGGGAAGGATGTTATGGCGCGCGGCAAACTCGAGCATGGTGTCGATTTGCGAGCGCGGACCGGTCGGCGAACCGGAAACTCCTTGATCGCCGCCGATCAACACCGCGGCATTAACGGGAATCGGATCGAGCACTGCGCCCACGACATGAAGACGCCCTTTCGGTGCGAGTGTCGCGAACAGCGCGTCCCAATCGACAGGGACATTCAACGTGTACAGCACGAGATCGAGCGAACCCGCGATGCGCCGCATCGCCGCCGGGTCTTTACTCGAAATGACATGATGCGCGCCCATGGCAAGGGCGTCGTCCCGCTTCGATGCGCTGGACGTGAACGCGGTGACTTCGCAACCCCACGCATTGAGAAATTTTAGCGCCAGATGGCCGAGTCCACCAATACCTACGACGCCCACCCGCTGCGTCGGTTTGATCCCCAAGCTGAGAATGGGCGAAAACACGGTGATACCGCCGCACAGCAGCGGACCGACCGCACTCGCATCGAGCGCTTCGGGGATGGGAATCGCCCAGGCCCAATGCGCGCGCATGCGTTCGGCGAAACCGCCATGGTGACCGACAATGGTTGGTTGAATGCGCGGACATAAATGCTGGTCACCGGACAAGCACGCGCGGCAATACATGCAACTGCCGGCGTTCCAGCCCACGCCGACGCGCTGACCCTTGGTCAGCCCTTTGACTTTGCCGCCTATTGAAAGAATGCGACCGACGGCTTCATGCCCAGGCACCAACGGATAGCTGCTCGAGTCCCAGTCGTTTTCGATCATCGAAATATCGGAATGGCAGATACCACACCATTCGATCGCGATCTCGACCTCTTCTTCGCCCAACGGGCCTGGATCGAATTCGAAGGCTTTCAATTTTCCGCCGCGTGTGGTCGCGGCCCATGCACGCGTGCGCGCCATGTGCGGCTCCTGGAAATGGAAGCGAACACTTTAGCGGCCTCAGCATGCCACGCCAAGCGCTATATTTGTTCCACACTCAGTAGTCGTTCTAACTCAGCGGGCGGGATGGGTTTGCTGAAAAGATAGCCTTGTCCGTTGTGACAGCCCTGCCCGCGCAGAAAATCGAGCTGCGCCTCGGTTTCGACGCCCTCCGCGATCAATTCGACATTCAGGCTCTTCGCCAAGGCGATGATCGCCGAGGCGATCGCCACGTCGTCCAAGTCTTGCGGAATCCCCTTGATGAAGGACTGATCGATTTTGAGAAAGTCGATGGGGAAGCGCTTGAGATAACTAAGCGAGGAATAACCCGTGCCGAAATCATCAATAGCGACGGCGACTCCCATTTCCTTGAGACGCGTCAGGATGCCGACTACGTTCTCCGGATGCTGCATGACCATCGACTCAGTGACCTCGATTTCGAGGTGACGCGCATCGAGCCCTGCTTCACCAAGAATATCCGCCACGTATCGCGATAGATCAGGATTGGAAAACTGCCGCGCCGAGAGATTGACCGCCACATTGCTCAAAGGCACGCCGGCGTCCAGCCATTGACGCATTTGACGGCACGCCTCTTTCAGCACCCATTCATCGATAGGTTCGATCAACCCCATTTCTTCCGCGATGGGAATAAAACACGCCGGTGATACAAGCCCGGATCCCGGATGCTGCCAGCGTATCAAAGCCTCCGCGCCGCTGATTCGGCCCGAGCTCAAGTCGATGCGAGGCTGGTAATGCAGAAACAACTCTTTACGCTCCAACGCCAAGCGCAGGCCACTGCTCATTAAGAGATTTTCCAGCGCGCGCGCGTTCATATCGGCGGAGAAGAATTGATACCTGTTGCGCCCTTCCGCTTTCGCGCGGTACATCGCCACATCGGCATTCTTGAACAAATTCTCGGCATCGGTCGCATCGGCGGGATAACAACTGATGCCGATACTGCCCGACACATAAATTTCATGGCCCGCGACAACAAAAGGCGCGGTAAAAGTATTCAATAATTTCTGTGCGATCACCGCTGCGTTCTGCGCGGTGCCGATATTGTCCAGCAATACGGAAAATTCATCGCCGCCAAAGCGGCCGACAATGTCGCTTTGTCGTATATTGGACTTCAATCGCTCAGCGGTCTGTTGCAACAGCTCATCACCTGCGGCGTGTCCGAACGAGTCGTTTACATTCTTGAATCGGTCCAGGTCGATCACCATCACTGCAACCTGGCTGTCTTGTCGGTTCGCGCGACTAAGCATTTCGCTGAAACGCTCTTGGAACTGGAATCGGTTCGGCAGACCGGTCAGCGCATCGTGCTGTGCCTGATAATGCAGTTTTTCCTCATATCGCTTGAGCGAGGAAATATCGGTAAAGACGCCTACATAGTTGCTGACCTTTCCCGCTTGATCGACCACTGCGCTGATGCTCAGAAGTTCGGGAAAAATCTCCCCGTTCTTGCGTCGGTCCCAGATCTCGCCGTGCCAGAATCCGTTCTCATCGATGTACTTCCACATTTCCGCATAGAACGCCGCGTCATGCCGGCCCGACTGCAGGAGTTTCGGGCTTAAACCCAAAACTTCTTCAGGCGCATATCCAGTAATGGTGCTGAAAGCCTTGTTGACGGATATGACGCGTTTATTCGCGTCCGTCACCATGATGCCCTCCGCGATGCTTTCAAAAGCCTTGGCCGCAAGCCGCGAATCCGCTTCGGCGTGCCTGCGCTCGGTAATGTCACGCGCAGTGCCGACCGTGCCGATCACTGCGCCCTCGGCATCCCGGACGCAAGACTTGATGGTTTCGATTGTTTGGATCGCGCCATCGGCATGTGCTATTTCTTCTTCCACAACCTTGCGTTGGCCGGTGCGCATGACTTCGATGTCGTCCGCCCTGTAAGCCTGGGCGGTATGCGCTGGAAAAATATCGTAATCGGTCTTTCCGATAATCTGGTCTATCGTTCGATTACATACTTGTGCGAACGCCTTATTGACCGCCAGGAAACGCGACTGTGCGTCCTTGAACCAGGCAATTTCGATGTTGTCCAGGATGGCCTGACGCTGCAGGTCCTGCATACGCGCGTGCGCCTCGCCCAAGCGCCGCCGCCAGATTGCAACTAGAAGCGCCACCGCGAACAACAAGACAAGGATGCTTCCAACCATTGCACCCCCAAGGTATTCGTGCTCCCGCTCGCGGGCCTGCTTGAGAACCTCGTTGACCGAGAGCCCGACGCTGACGATCAAATCGTAATCTGCCAACTTGCGATAACTCTGGAAGCGGCTCACGCCATCGAGACTGCCTGAACTGATGAAATCCCCGACGGGTTGTTGCTTATACATTTTCAACAGCCTGCCGCGGCGGGCATCTTCACCGAAGCTATCCCCCCCACCAGCGCGCCGGGCTCTAGTGATGCCATCCGTGCCGAGCAAAGTGACGACCCCGTCTTCTTTCAAGTCCTCGCGGCGGTAAAAGTCGATGAAATACGAAGGATCGATACCGTAGGCGACCACCCCCTTGAATTCTCCCTGTGGCCCCTCGAGGCGTCTTGCAACGGGGATCACCCAGCTCTCCGTTATCCCGCCATATATAGGCGCTCCCACATACACAGCGTTTCCGGGACGGTTTTTCAGAATCGCAAAATACTCGCGGCTACTCAGGTCGAGATGTTTGAGTTGTATGCGTTCATTGCTGCTTACAACGAGTTTTCCACGTTCGTCCAGAATGCCCACACCCAGGAACACTTCTTTTGCGATCAGGTTGCTCGCGAGCAAATTGGCGAAGTCAACTCTTCCCTTCACCAAATATTCGTGCGCGATAAGCGCCAGGTCAACTTCGACGCCTTTCAAGGTTTTGACGGTTTGCGCCTCGAACACGCGGGTCAGCGTATGCACGTGCTGGATCGCGACATCAGTGGCTTGGCGCTCTTCATGCCGGACGCGCTCCACAGCGAAAGCCCAAAGAAAAGCGACCAGCAACAGCGAAAACAGGGCGATGCCGATTTCCCATAGACCGAACAACTTGAACCCCACACGCCGTCTGGCGTCGCGCCAAGCCTGATCGACACGACGAAAGGGATTCCCTATGAGGTTGCGGTGTGGCATAGGCGGCATCCAAGAGACAGCCTGAGAAATTCAGTCTATGTCATCTTTGGACGTTTCAAGGGCTGAAGCCGAAATTCGGTCGCAAAAATCGGCAGCCAAGCACCCGGAGGGGCGGAGATAATCCGGCAATTAACTAACGAACTGCCAGTAAATAAAGCAACAGCAGATTCAAGATGATGGCCGCGGTAGCGATGGACTTCCACAAACGCAGTGGATCGCGCGCAATCGGTGTTCGAGGCGGTGCGGTAGTCGTTTGGTTTTCTCCGCGCTCCAACGCCAGCAAAAATTCTTCTGCAGTTTCGAAACGCAGCTTGCGCTCACGGGCGACTGCCTTGAGCAGTATCGCTTCGAGCCAATAAGGCACGTCCGGCCGGTAGCGGGAGGGCGGCGTGGGTTCTCCGAAGCGCGGATGCTGAAAGGGTTCGATTTCGCCATAGGGGTATTTGCGCGTCAGCAAGTGATAAAGCGTAACGCCGGCCGCATAGAGATCGCTTTGTACGTGTGGGGCATCGCCGCCGATCAACTCTGGTGCCATATAGCTTGGCGTGCCCGGAATCGCGCTTTCGTCTTCGCCGACTGCGCTGCGCGCCACGCCGAAATCGAGAATACGCAGACGGCCGTCACCGCCCAAATGCAAATTGGCCGGTTTGATATCGCGATGCAAAACATCGCGACGATGCAAGGCGCCCAACGCTTTCATCAAACGCACGCCCAAGCTCACCACTTCCACGATAGGAAAGTGGCGGCCCGCATCGAGATGCTGCTGCAGGCTCGCACCTTCGTGGAAGGTCATCGCGTAATACAGCGCCGTGCGTCGCCCTTCCAGGGGCAGCGCCTCGGGAAAATAAAGCGAGACCAGGCGCCGCGCCAGCCATTCTTCCGCCATCAGCGCCGAACGTTGTTCTTTATCTTGCGCGAGCGCAGGCGGTAATGTTTTGAGCACAACAAAAGCGCCATCGCTATCGCTGGCTTTGTAAACGATGGTGGCACGGGATTCATGCAGCACTTCGACGATGCTGAAACCGTCAAGCACCTCTCCCGCTTTCAAACGCGGCGGCACGGCAAATTGATCGCTATCCGCCAGCGCATCGCGCAGCAATTCTTCGGGCAGTCGGTCCACGCGCAACACCATCGCAGTCGCGTTATCGCGCCCTTCCCGTTCGAGCGCTTCTCGCACCAGCGCCTCGGCGGCCGCTTGCGGCGCATCGGATTCGCCTACGATGCGATGCAATTCGCGATCGCCTAAGGGTTCCCAAACGCCATCGGTGGCGAGGACGAAACAATCGCCTTCTTTGATGCTTTCATCGCTGTGATCAAGCAACAGACGCGCGTCCAGTCCGATGGCGCGCGTCAGCACATGCTGCATTTCCGGACGATCCCAAACATGATCGACGGTAAGTCGCCGCAACTTGCCGTCGCGTATCAGATAAATGCGGCTGTCGCCTACGTGCGCGACATACCAACGCCTGCCGCGGAGGACTAAGGTCGAGAGAGTGGTTGCACCTCCGCTTTCGCGCTCGGAGCGACTTTGCCCAATGACCCAGCGATTGATGGACTGAATGACGCGGTCTAGCGCATGGGGTACCGACCAAGTCTCCGGCGTCGCGTAATAATCGCTTAGCACACCGCGCACAGAAAATTCGGCGGCTTCACGACCGCCTCGGCTCATCGATACGCCATCGGCGAGCGCGAGAAGCACGCCCTTGGTTGCAAGCGCGCTCGCAGTGGGCGTCACGAAGCCGCAAAAATCTTCATTGCGCTCGCGCGGCCCCACCGCACTGAGGTGGCCGATGGAAATTTGCAGGGACATGGGGGGAGAGTTTAGTCGAGAGTCGAGCTAAGTCTAGTCATGCCCGTGCAAACGGGCATCCAGAAACGGCGTCTCTACAACCCTGGAGTCCCGCTTTCGCGGGAATGACCTAATGTTTTTCTGCTGTGTCTTGGTGGTTCAAAATGCTTTTCTCCATGTTCTCTGCGGTTCAAGATTTTTTCACAGTTTCGCAGAGGTAAGATGCGCCGCGCCCCAAGTCGTGCGCCAGCGCGTTTTCACCGAAGTCAAACCTAGCATTGCCACGATCGCAAGTGCCGCGAAGACAAGCAGCCCTACCTTGTAATTGCCGGTGAATTGTTTGGAGTAACCGAGGCTTGAGGCCAAATAGAAGCCGCCTACGCCGCCTGCCATACCGACCAGGCCCGTCATCACGCCGATTTCCTTGCGGAAGCGCTGAGGAACCAGTTGAAACACGGCGCCATTGCCCATTCCAAGCGCGAGCATGGCCAGCATGAATATGCCCAGTGCAACATACGAATTTGCAGGTCCAGTACTCACGATCAAAATCAGAGCAGCAGCGATGACGTACATCAAAGACAAGGAACGAATACCGCCGATGCGATCAGCAAGCAGACCGCCGAACGGGCGAATCATTGAACCGGAAAAAACGCACGCTGCGGTGAAGTAACCGGCGATCACCGGACTGAGACCGTATTGATCGTTGAAATAGATAGTCAAAGAAGAAGCGAGACCCACAAAACCACCGAAAGTCACGCTGTAGAAAAACATGAACCACCAAGCGTCGCGATCACGCAGGACCGATAAATAACTCGCCAGCGATTTTGGCGCTGGCGCATCCGGTGGATCTTTCGCCATTAGGACATACACGACCAAGGCGACGAATAAAGGAATCATCGCCAGCCCGAAGACGTTGTTCCAACCGAACCACAAGGCAAGCGTGGGGCCGAAGAGCGCTGCAAATACAGTACCGGAATTGCCCGCGCCGGCAATGCCCAGAGCAGTACCCTGATGTTCGGGGGGGTACCAGCGGGACGCCAGAGGCAAGGCAACCGCAAACGAAGCGCCGGCAACTCCGAGCACCAGTCCGAGTGCGAGAATTTGCCCGTAGCTATCGATGACGAATAAATACGCAGCACCCAATCCGACCAATACGATCAATTGGCCGATCAAGCCTGCGCGTTTGGGTTTCAAATGATCGACCAGCACACCCATCACGATGCGCAGCAACGCGCCGGCCAGGACCGGCGTTGCGACCATCATGCCTTTTTGCGCGGCATTCAAGCCCAGGTCGCTGGCGATTTGCACGGCCAACGGGCCCAACATCACCCAGACCATGAAGCTCAGATCGAAATAGAAAAAGGCCGCGAACAAGGTCGGAAAATGACCGGCTTTAAAGAAGGATGATTTCAAGATGGATCTCCGATTCGCGCATCGTCATTCCCCCCAAGTGGAAAAGAGGGCGGGAATCCATACACAGGACGCCCGTTGACACGGGCATGACGCCGGCTTTTTAGATTTGAAGGAATATGTCAGCGCCGTCGAGCTTCACCGCATAGCGCTTGGTGCAGCCAACGTCAGGCGCAACAGCGTTACCGTCGCTCATACAGATCTTCCAAGCGTGCAGTGGGCAAGTCACCTGGTCGCCGTGAACGATGCCTTGCGACAAGGGGCCCCCTTTATGCGGACACTTGTCGTCGAGCGCGAAGATATGATCTTCAGCGTTGCGGAACACGGCGATATTGACTCCGCCCGCCCGCTTTACAACGCGCGCACCTAGAGGTGGGATGTCCTCGATGCGACAAACCTTCTTCCAGCCATCCATCACTGCTTCCTCGCTGTCGTGCCCTGAGGGCATCTCTGTTTTGGCCAACATTTACGCGATCTCAATGGATTCGAATTCGCGGGTTTTTTCGTTCTTCTCGATACGCTCTTTCCAGGGATCCTTTCCACCGGAAAGTGCGAAGAGCAGGCGTTCATGCAGGGCCTTGCGATTTGCCGCGTCCTCGACCACGTGTTTCTTCACATATTCCATACCGACGCGACCGATCCAGTGCACCGTACGATCCAGATAGCGCGCTTCCTCGCGATACAGCTGCAGGAAGGCGCCGGAATATTCCAGCACTTCGTCGTGCGTGGCAACCTTGCAAAGGAATTGCGCGACTTCGGTTTTGATACCGCCGTTGCCGCCGACATAGATCTCCCAACCTGAATCGACGCCAATCACGCCGACGTCCTTGATGCCAGACTCCGCACAGTTACGCGGACAACCGGATACGGCAAGCTTCACTTTGTGTGGCGAATACATATCGAACAACATCTTTTCCAGATCGATACCCATCTGCGTCGAGTTCTGCGTGCCGAAGCGGCAGAACTCTGAACCCACGCAGGTCTTCACGGTGCGAATGCTTTTGCCATAGGCGTGGCCTGAGGGCATGTCCAGATCTTTCCAGACGCCCGGCAAGTCTTCTTTCTTCACACCGAGCAGATCGATGCGTTGACCGCCCGTGACCTTGACCATCGGAATGTTGTATTTGTCCGCCACGTCGGCAATGCGGCGCAACTCGGAGGAATTGGTGATACCTCCCCACATGCGCGGCACCACACTGAAGGTGCCGTCCTTCTGGATGTTGGCATGCGCGCGTTCGTTGATGAAACGCGATTGCGGATCGTCCTGCGCTTCTTTCGGCCACGTGGAAATCAAATAGTAATTGAGCGCCGGGCGACAGCTCGCGCAGCCGTTGGGCGTATGCCAGGCCAGAGATTGCATCGCCTGCGGAACGGACAACAGCTTCTGTTCGCGAATGGCTTTACGCACCTCTTCATGCGTGTGATCGGTACAGCCGCACATCGGCTTGGTATTTGAATCCGCAGCTTGATAGGCTCCACCCACGGTCGAGGCGAGAATTTGTTCAACCAAACCCGTGCAGGAACCGCAGGAGGAGGAAGCTTTGGTGTGTTTGCGTACTTCTTCCAGACTGAATAGGCCTTTTTCCTTGATGGTCTTGGTGATTGTCCCCTTGCATACGCCATTGCAACCGCAGACCTCCATTGTGTCGGGCATTTGCGCGGCATTGCTCTGCCCCTGGTGGCCAGTGTTGCCCAGATGCGTCTGGCCGAAAAGCAGATGGTCGCGAATTTCGGCAATGTTCTGCCCGTCGCGCAGCATCTGGAAATACCAGGCGCCGTCGGCGGTGTCGCCATACAGCACGCCGCCCAGGATTTTGTTGTCCTTTACGACAAGGCGCTTGTACACGCCGCCTACGGCGTCGTGTAGCACGATTTCCTCGCGGTCTTCTGCAGGCGCGAAATCACCGGCTGAGAAAAGATCGATGCCGGTGACCTTTAGTTTGGTGGATGTGACCGAACCCGTGTAACGGCCAATACCGAACATGGCGAGGTGGTTTGCGCAAACCTTGCCCATTTCGAAAAGCGGCGCGACCAGACCGTAGCTGATCCCGCGATGCGCGACGCATTCGCCCACGGCGTAAATGCGCGGATCGTAACTTTGCATGGTGTCATTCACCACGATGCCGCGGTTGCAATACAAGCCTGCCGACTCCGCGAGCGCAGTGTTCGGCCGGATACCGATGGCCATGACGACCAGATCGGCCGTAATTTCGCTGCCGTCCTTGAATTTCACCCCTTTGACGCGGCCTCCGTTGCCGAGTATTTCGGAGGTTTGAGTCTTGAGAAGGAAGTGCAGGCCTTTCTGTTCCAAAGACTTCTGCAACATGTCCGCCGCGGTCTTGTCCAACTGACGTTCCATCAGCCAGTCCATCAGATGCACGACCGTGACGTTCATGCCGCGGAGTTTCAGACCGTTCGCCGCTTCAAGACCGAGCAGGCCGCCACCGATCACAACCGCATGCTTATAATGCTTGGACGCCTCGATCATGGCGTCGGTGTCTTGAATGTCCCGGTAGCTCAGTACGCCCTGCAGATCCTTGCCCGGAATCGGCAGCATGAATGGGTTCGACCCGGTGGCCAACAGCAGGCGGTCGTATTCTTCTTCGGTACCGTCTTCGGCGAAGACTTTGCGAGCGCGACGGTCGATTTTCACGACCTTCTTGTTCAGATGCAGCTTGATATTGTTGTCGCTATACCAGTCAAGGTCATTCAGCATGATGTCCTTGATGGTCATTTCCCCCGCAAGGACCGGCGACAACAGAATACGGTTGTAATTGGGATGCGGCTCGGCGCCGAACACCGTGATGTCGTAGAGATCGGGAGACAGCTTTAGCACTTCTTCGAGTGTCCGAACGCCGGCCATGCCGTTGCCGACCATTACCAATTTCATGCGCTTCATTTCCAATGCTCCTGCGATGCTAAGCGGCGTCGCGCATGCTTTGCGCTTCAGCGACGACACGCGCCAGATTGACCACTTTTCCGATCACGATCAGCGCGGGGCTCGAGATATGCGCGACCCCTACTTCTCGTTCCAGAGTTCCCAGAGTGCCGATCACGCTCCGTTGCGTGGGCAATGTGCCGGCTTGCACCGCTGCAGCCGGCGTATCCATCGACATGCCGCCCGCGCTCAGCCCTTCGAGAATCGAAGCGAGGTTGGCGATGCCCATATAAATCACAAGTGTCGTACCGCTTTGCGCGAGCGCCTGCCAGTTCGGCATGCTCCCGTCGCGCAAATGGCCGGTCACGAAAGTCACGCCATGAGACAAACTGCGATGCGTGACGGGAATTTCGATGGCACTGGTGGCGCCAATACCGGCTGTGATGCCGGGCACGATTTCGTAGTCGACGCCCGCTTCGCGCAGCGCCAGCATTTCTTCGCCGCCACGACCAAACACAAACGGATCGCCGCCTTTCAGCCTGGCGACGATCAATCCTTCATTTGCGAAATTCACCAGCATTTTTTCGATGAAGGCCTGCGGTGTGGATTTGCATCCCCCGCGTTTGCCCACTTCGATGATGCGCGCATTGGCGCGCGCGTATTGCAGGATTTCGCGGCTGACCAAATCGTCGATCAAAATCACATCCGCTTCGCCGAGCGCGCGTACCGCTTTCAGCGTGAGTAATTCCACATCGCCCGGCCCTGCGCCCACCAATAAAACTTTGCCTTTCGTTTCCATGAGGCTGATCTTGAGCAAGGCCTATGCCACGCACATTTATGCAACGTATTGAACGAAATAAAGCACTTTCGGTGCAGACGCATCCGCTCGCCCGCCAAATGACGGTGCATTACCCGTTTTTGCGCCCCAGCCTGGGGCACGCCTGAAATATTCAGTTAAAGAAATGTGGGTCGCGAAACTCCGGGAATCGGAGGCGACACCAGAAAATGGCGGCGCTTGAGCTAGGCCGCGAAGCTGCGGGTTTCGACTGCTGCGATGGCTTTAGCCTGATTGAGGTCTTCGGCGTAGCCGCAGGCATAGAGGCAGCAGGCGATTTGATTCACGATAGGCAACGGCATGGGCAGTTCGCCGTCGAGCATGCTGCGAATATAGGCGGCGGTCGCTTTGGCTTCGATATCGTGCTGGACGAAATCGCCTTCCTTCACCACCATATGTTCCTGCTCGAAGAGCACTTCGCAATAGCCGTCGCGTATGAGTTCGATACGCGGACGCCGGCGTGGCGCCGCATAGGGTTCGCCTTCTGAGCCACGCATCAACAAGGACGTCCCGCCGATGTCCTGCAGCACTTCCTTTTGTTTATCCAAATAATCGGGATGCGTGACGGCGACGAGCCGCATGCCGCCCGCTTCGAAGGGATCAATCATTTTCGCGACGGTGTGCGCGCTATTGCGCACGCCCAAGCGGCTACGCAACGCGAGCAATTGCGCCAATCCCGGCGATAACACTGCCGTGGGTACAAATGCGATTTTGCTGGAATTGATACTGCGTTGCGCTTGCGCGAGCGTCGCGCTCGGCAACAAACCGAGTTCGCGAAAGATATACGCGCTCGCGACGCGGCCGTTGCCTTCCAACAAGCCGTGAATCAGCACCGGGATGCCCAATCGTTGTAAAGCAAAGGCTACGAGCGGCACCAGATTGGGTTGCTTGCGCGCGCCATTATAAGAAGGCAAGACGACCGGTTTCACACCATTGTCCGGCGCAGTGAGCCGATGAACGCGACCGGAGAGCGCCGCGTAAAAACCCGTGAGTTCGGCGGACGACTCCGTTTTCATGCGCATCGCCAGTGCGATCGCGCCCAGTTCCAACTCCGGCACACCACCGTCCAGCATCGCGCCAAACAATAGCGATGCTTGTTCGATATCCAGATCGCGGGAACCATGGGCCCCGCGCCCGATTTCACGAATCAAATGTCCCCAGCTCATGCTTGCATTCCCGTTCCGACACCCATCGCCGACTTCAGACCTAGCACTATTCGCGCCTCTTTAAGCCGCCTGCTCTACGCTTTGTGCGCCAGCGCACATCCGCCGCACTTCCGGCACGCAAGAACCGCATTGTGTGCCGCATTTTAGTTTCACTTGTAAACTTTCGAAATCAGCGCCCAGCGCGATTACGCGCTGGATTTCGCTTTCCGCCACATCGAGACAATTGCACACGATACGCCCTCTACTCATCGAGCCGCGCGGCGGTGAGGATATCGGCGCCAGAATCCAGGGACGAACCGCTTCGGCAGAAGCGCCATCCACCATCATATTGCGGATCCACTCTTGCGCGGCCGTTTCGCCGCAGAGACTCACCGCACTCACAATGCCATCCTGTACGCGAGCAGCTTTAAACACCCCGCGGCGCGGGTCGGCGAAACGCATCACCGCATCTTTTGCATCGAGACCGAGCAAAGCATCGATTTCATGCACCACATCCAGGTCCATCTGCTCGGCGGAGAATCCGCGAAACACCACAACGTCGTCGTCGCGACCGGCCAGACCGACGGTGGCATAGTCGAAACGCTGCAAATATGTTTGCAGCGCGCGCATCAGTGTCAATGCGGAGGATTCGGCGCCCGCCGCAAACCGGCGCATCGCCACCAGCGTTCCCGGCAAATCAGCGTATTCGATTTGCACGGCCGCATGTTTCAGTTCCGGTTGCTTGGATACGGGATCGAAGTTGCGCGGCATTAACGCATTGACCCCCATGCCGTGCATAAACTGGCCACCCCAATGCATAGGCATAAAAACCTGCGCCGCGCGTACATCGGCAGAAGCTTGCACGCGCACAACTTGTTGCCCGCGCTTACCCTTTACCCGTACCAGATCGCCGTCTCTGAGATGACGCCGCTGCATGTCTGCGGGATTCATGCTCAATAGCGGTTCGGCAACATGGTTGTAGAGCCGAGCCACGGTACCGGTACGGCTCATGCCGTGCCACTGATCGCGCAGACGTCCGGTGTTCAAATGAATGGGGAAACGCGCGTCGATGTCTTCGGCCGTGGCCCGATGTTTAGTGTTGGCGAAACGCGCACGGCCGCTGGGAGTGGGATAGACGCCGTCTTCGTATAACCGCACCTTGCCCGCGCTCGCACCTTCGGGCAAGGGCCATTGCTGCGGCCCCACGCTTTCGAGCATCGCATAGGACAGCCCGGTGATGTCCAGATCGCGTTCGCGTGTCGTTTCACGATGCTCGTTGAAAATAGATTCAGCGTCTTCATACGGAAAAAGCTTGGGCGCCCGAGGGTCGTCCAGGGCGCGGCCGAGGTGATGCGCGAAATCGACCGCGATCTGCCAGTCATGCTTCGTTTCTCCTGGCGCGGTCACTGCGGGAAGGACACGCGTGATACGACGTTCTGAATTCGTGACGGTGCCGGTTTTTTCACCCCAGGTGGTGGCGGGTAGGAGTACGTCGGCGAAAGCTGCCGTGTCGGTATTCGCGAACGCTTCCTGCAAAACGACGAATTCGCATTGGCTCAAGGCCTTGTGCACATGCGAAAGGTGCGGCATGGATTGCGCGGGGTTGGTACAAGCGATCCACAGCGCCTTGATCTTGCCTTCAAGAATCGCATCGAATATTTCGACTGCACTTTTTCCCGGCGTCGCGGGCACGCTCTCGACGCCCCACAGCTTGGCCACTTCGGCGCGATGCTCCGGATTAGCGAGATCGCGATGAGCCGACAAGAGATTCGACAGACCACCAACCTCGCGACCGCCCATTGCATTCGGTTGCCCTGTGAGTGAAAAGGGTCCGGCACCGGGTTTGCCGATTTGCGCTGTCGCCAAATGCAGATTGATCAGCGCCGCATTGTTGTCGGTGCCATGCGTGGATTGATTCAAGCCCTGGCAATACATTGATAGCGTAGGACCGGCTTCGACAAACCACTTGGCCGCCTGGATGATATCCGCCGCCGGCACGCCGCAAATCCGGGCCGCTGCTTCAGGCGTATATTCGCGCAGGGTTTCCTTCAGCGCATCGAAACCCTCGGTATGCGCACGGACGTAATTCATATCGCACATACCCTCCCACAACATCACATGCAGCATCGCGTTGTAGAGAGCGATGTCGGTGCCGGGCAAAATGGGCAAATGCAAATCGGCAACGCTCGCCGTATCGGTGCGGCGTGGGTCAACAACGATCATTTTTAAATTCGGTCGCTTGGCGCGTTCATCTTCGATGCGGCGGAAGACAATTGGGTGAGCAACGGCGGTGTTCGAACCGGCGATAAAAATCAGCCCGGCGTCTTTGATATCGTCATAGCAGGCGGGCGGCGCATCGGCACCCAATGTCGCTTTGTAGCCGGCCACCGCGCTCGACATGCAAAGCCGCGAATTGGTGTCGACATTGTTGGTGCCGATGAAGCCCTTCACCAGCTTGTTGAAGACGTAATAGTCCTCGGTGAGCAACTGGCCAGATATATAGAAGGCGACGCTGTCCGGACCGTGCTCGCGTATGGTGGCGGCGAATTTCTCTGCCGCCAGATCCAAGGCCTCGTCCCAACTCGTCCGTTGGCGGGGCTCGTCACGGCCATGGCGCAGTTCGGGAAAAAGGGCACGCGTATCGTCGCGCATCGCGCTCAAATGCAGGGTTGCGCCTTTGGTACACAAGCGGCCGAAGTTCGCCGGATGCTCCGGATCGCCCCGCACACCGACAATCCGCTCCCCTTCGGATTGGATAATGACACCGCAGCCGACGCCGCAATAACAACAAGTGGATTTCGTTTCACGCATGAACTGCCCTTAATCAGGACCGATAAAGAGCAACGCCTATGCCACGCACCGTCTTAGCCGCAAATCATGCGTTTGCGTGCATTTTCGGTGCGCGATGCGCCACAGCTTGGTGCGAAGGATGTTTTTTCGCGCTTTGCTGGTGCATATCGCAGCGCGCTTCATTGCAGCGTAATCACCAAACCGGACTGATGTTTTTGCCAAGTGATCGGGATGACGAACGAACGCGTCTCGTGCGGCAAAGCCGTTTGCCCTAAAGAGCCCGGCACAATCGTCGGCGTGGATATCACGAATTCCGACCCGAAACTGCGGCGCGCATTGCCCGAAATCGTATTGGCGACCTCGCCTACGAGGTCCGCCTGATTTTCTGCGCTGGTATCGGTTTCGCCGAGCGCAAGCAAGAGGCTCTTGAGCATCAGCGTCGGCGCCGTGAAATACACACAACCTTTGCGTATGCCCGAAATGCCGATAATGCCCGTGTAATCGTACGCAACCTTGTCGGCGCCTTCAGCTAGATAAGGCGTGCCCACTTCGGCGGCGCGATGCGTCACTTGTTTGAAATAGCGGGTCACGCCATCGATAAATACTTGCAGGCGTTCTTCATCCATTTCTCGCTCCTTGTATTAATTCTTTGATGGCGTCGTTGAGTTCGTCTTCGGAAAAGGGTTTGCATAGAAAACCGTGTGCGCCTAATTTCAACGCCTCGATGGCGATGGCTTTGTCGTTCAGCGCTGAAATTACGAGGATCAAGACATCCGCGCGAAGCTTGACGATTTGACCGATACATTCGATGCCGTCCATTTCCGGCATGGTGAGATCCATGGTCACAAGCTTTGGTTTTTCCTTGGCGAATAACACTATCGCTTCACGACCGTTTTTCGCAGTGCCGATGAGGTCGATATTTTCTTGATCGATGGCGCGACTTATTTTTCCGCGGATGACATTGGAGTCGTCGACCACCATCATCTTGACCCGAGCGTCCACGACTGGCTCGAGCACAGCGCTCATGCCGCTACTCCTTCTGGCAGACGTTCTGCGCCCTGTGGCGCACTCAGGGGCGGGAAGCTGACTCGAAACTCGGTGTAGCTGCCCGGCACACTGCTCAAGCGAATCCGCCCACCGAGGCTTTGAGCCAAGGTTTTTACCAGGTCCAGTCCGACGCCACGGCCTGCGTCCTCATCGATGCTGTTCGCCGTGGAGAAAGCCGGTTCAAAAATGAAGTGCAGCAACTTCGCGGCGGGGCTGGCGGCGGCTTCCGCCGCGCTCATCCTGCCGCTCTCGATCACCGATGCACGGATTTTTTCCACGGACAGCCCGGCGCCGTCATCGCGCAGCGAGAACTCGAGGCCGCTATTCCGGGTATGTAAGACACTTGCGCTCAACTCACCTATCGGCGATTTGCCCATCGCGCTGCGAACCTCAGGAGTTTCGATGCCGTGTACGCAGGCATTGCGAACGAACTGCGTGAGCATGTCGCCAATGGCATTGCGATAACGCTCGGGTATGGCCTCGTAATCGACGCCCCGGTAAGCAAAGCTCACTCGCTTGCCCTGCCGCTCGGCGACACGTTTTGCCAATTGTTCGTAGACAGTCCACGGTGACGCTTCCACGCGGGTCTCGGCCGCCACGCTCTGCAAACTGCCGAACTTTTGCAGCAACGCGTCCAAAGCTTCGACGCGCGCGAACAGCAGGTCCAAGCGTACCGCCAGGGCCAGAAAATCGTTACCGCCGATGCGGGGCAGCTTGCGCAGTCCATCCAATGAATTTTCGATTTCGTGCGCTGCAGATTCGATGCTGCGGAGACCGGCCGCAGCAGCGTCACCTTTTACGCGATGAACCAGGCGGAAAATCGAAGCCACTTTTTGACCATAGTCTTCCTGGTGCCGCACCGGCTGCTTCAGCACATCATTCACCCCCTCCAGCGCATCGCGCGTCCCCACGAGGAAGTTGCGCAACACCTGGGGTTCCATATGCAGCACCTCCATCAGCAAGTCCATCTGCGCTTCCGCACGCTCCTGTGAAGCATAAAGTTCGCGTTGCAGTTTGATCCGCTCGCTGATGTCGTTCACCGTCACCAGAAGATGCGATAGCACCCCTTGTTCATACACGCGGGAGAAACGGAATTCCAAAAATTTGGTATCGAAGCCGCCCGACGCATTGGGGAAATTCACCTCCACTACATCGAGAGGATTCAAGTCCCCCACCAGCTTTTCGTTTACGCGTTCGCCGAAAAGCAACTCCATATAGTCCTTGGCGGTGGCCAAAG
>DATEEW010000326.1:0-7333 GCA_035280965.1 Burkholderiales bacterium | reverse complement strand
GGTCTCAAGCTTTCCGGCGGCGAGAAACAGCGCGTGGCCATCGCGCGTGCGATTCTGAAAAATCCGCGCATCCTGATTTTCGACGAAGCGACCTCTGCGCTCGACTCCAAGTCCGAACAGGCGATCCAAGCCGAGTTGGATCGTATTGCCGAAGGCCGTACCACCCTGGTCATCGCGCATCGTCTGTCGACCGTGATGAACGCGGACCAAATCCTGGTCATGGAGCGGGGGCGAATCGTCGAACGGGGGACCCACCAGGTCCTCTTGTCAGCCGGCGGACACTATGCCCAGATGTGGGCGTTGCAGCAGCAACAACGTGACTTAAGTCCTCCAGCCGAGGAGGCTGTCCTGGGCACGTAGGCTGCATGCCCTCTTAGGCGTTGTTTCCAGGTGCAGTAAGTGTCGAACTTTTCCTCGTATCCCCTTATTTCTGTTGCAGCATCACGGTACGTCCTAATAAACTGCCGTCATCGTCGTCCTACAAAGGTTGTGGGACGGAACCGGATTGAGGTCAGCACCGATGCAGTTTTCCGCCATTCGAGCCTTTGCCATTGCTTGCGCGATGTCGCTTGGCCTCGTGACGGCCGTGCATGCGGATGTAATTGCCGATATATCGGAACTCAAGCTCAAATCTTCTGCGGTATTGGTGTTGGACGACCAAACCGGCGAAGTGTTGTTCAGCCGCAATACCGATGCGATCCTTCCGATCGCATCCATTACCAAACTGATGACCGCGATGGTGACACTCGACGCGGGCTTGCCGCTGGACGAGACGATCTCTGTTACGCACGAGGACGTCGATACCCTCAAAGGCACGGGTTCGCGTTTGCGCGTGGGCACCGAACTCAGCCGCGACGATTTGTTGAAGCTGGCTTTGATGGCTTCGGAGAATCGCGCCGCATCCGCTTTAGCCGGTGCCTATCCCGGCGGTCGCAATGCCTTCGTGCAGGCAATGAATGCCAAAGCGCGTCAGCTTGGCATGAAAGGTACTTATTACGTGGAACCCACCGGGCTTTCGAGTTCCAATGTGTCCACGGCGGAAGATCTGGCCAAGCTGGTGCGAGCCGCGCAAACCTATCAGTTGATCAGCGATTATTCGACCTTGGCGAATCACCGCGTGCGCATCGGTACGCGCAGCGCGACATTCAACAATACCAATGGACTGGTGCGCTCGGGCAACTGGGAAATCGGTTTGCAGAAGACCGGCTACATCAGCGAAGCGGGTCGTTGCCTGGTGATGCAGGCGAAATTGGCTGCGCGCTCGGTGATCATCGTCCTGCTCGACTCCTGGGGCAAATACACGCGGATCGCCGATGCCAATCGTATTCGTCAGTGGTTGGAACCGGAATTCATCATCCCGCAGCCGGTCAAGAAAATCACCCGCGCGAGCAGCCGCAGCAAGGTAAAAGCCGCGACGCGCAAGCCCGTCAAAGTGGTCCGCACCTCCAGCGGCCGCGTCAAGACGCAAGTCAAGGCCAAAACCCAAGTCCAGTAGGGACCGCATGAAAAACTCTGCCACCGCAACACGCGAGGGCAGAGCGGTCGCAAAGTCTCCCTCCGCTTACGAACCCCGGTTTCTGCATGACGTGCTGCATGGTCTCTCGCAGCCGCAAAAAAGCGTTCCGCCTAAGTATTTCTACGATGCGTGCGGCTCCGAACTTTTCGAGGCTATTTGCGCAACCCCTGAGTATTACCCGACGCGCACAGAGATGCGCATCATGGCGGCGCATGTCCGGGAAATGGCCGATACGATCGGACCCGAAGTCGAACTTATCGAATTGGGCAGTGGCGCCAGCCTCAAAACGCGTCTATTGATCGAGGCCTTGCGTCCGCATCGCTATGTGCCCATTGATGTCTCGCATAGCGCCTTGGCGCAGGCCTGCGGCGAATTGAACTGGCGTTTCCCTTATCTCACGATCGAGCCCTACGCCATCGATTTCACCGCTGCGCCGTTGCCTGAACGCGCGGGGCACAACCGGCTCGTCTATTTCCCGGGCTCGACGATAGGAAACTTCCACCCGAATGAGGCAGTCCGGTTTTTGCGAGGGATGCGTGGGCAGTTCCTGGCCGGCGAAGCCTTGCTGATCGGCGTCGATTTAAAAAAAGACGGCGCACTATTGAACGCGGCCTATAACGATGCGCAGGGAATTACGGCGGCCTTCAATCTCAACCTACTTCAACGCATGAATGCAGAGTTGGACGGCGACTTCGATTTGGAAAAATTTCGCCACTTGGCCTTCTACAACGCCGAGTGCGGCTGGGTCGAGATGCATTTGCAAAGTTTGGTGGACCAGGATGTGTGTGTCGCCGGGCACCGTTTCCGTTTTCGCGCGGAAGAAACCTTACATACCGAAATCTCATGCAAGTATTCAGTACGCGAATTTCAAGCGCTCGCCGCCGACGCGGGCTTCTATGCACAAAAGACCTGGACTGACGAACGCGGCTATTTCAGCGTGCATTTAATGCGCGCGGCTTAGTCAGTCGTCTCCGAGTCAGGGATACAATTCCGGTTTACAGCCGAACTAGACCGCCTGAAGGTGGCGAGCGGCCCCTCCCTACGGAACTAATTGATGAACCCCTTACTACGACTGGCGCGCGCCATCGATGGGCTAAGTGCGCGCGTCGGCGCGTTGGCTAACGCCCTGGTGTTGATCGCATGCTTGATCAGTGCGAGCAACGCTTTTGTGCGAAAAGGTTTCGACCTGAGTTCCAATGCATGGCTCGAAGCGCAGTGGTATTGCTTCGCCGGTATGGTGATGTTGGGAGCGGCATGGACGCTACAACGCAACGAGCATGTCCGCGTCGACGTTTTCTACGGTCATCTGTCCGCGCGCGTGCAGGCTTGGATCGATATTCTGGGCGCGCTGCTTTTTCTATTGCCCATGGCCGCAGTGATGACGTGGCTGTCATGGCCCATGTTTGCGGAGTCCTATGCGATAGGCGAGATGTCCAGTGACGCAGGCGGCTTGCTGCGCTGGCCGGTGAAATTGCTGTTGCCGCTGGGCTTCGCTTTGTTGCTGGCGCAAGGGGTGAGCGAAGTCATCAAACGCATCGCGTATTTGCAGGGCCATCCCGAATACGCAGCGCACTATGAAAGACCGCGTCAATGATTGGGGCGGAGTGGATCGCGCCCTTGATGTTTGGGGCGCTGGTGCTTTTCCTGTTCCTCGGCTATCCGGTCGCTTTTTCACTTGCGGCTGTGGGGCTGTGCTTCGCGCTGATTGGTTTGCAGACAGGCACCTTCGATCTCTCACGTCTGCAAGCCTTGCCGGAGCGTGTGTTCGGCATTTTGTCGAACGACATTCTGCTGGCAATCCCCTTTTTCACATTTATGGGGGCGATCCTTGAGCGCTGCGGGCTTGCTGAAGATTTGCTCGAAGGCATTGGGCAGCTCTTCGGACCGGTGCGCGGCGGTCTCGCCTATGCGGTTATTTTTGTAGGCGCGATTCTGGGTGCAATTACTGGCACTGTGGCTGCGTCGGTGATTGCGATGGCGATGATTTCTTTGCCGGTGATGATTCGTTATGGATACGACATGCGCGTCGCCACGGGTGTGATCGCCGCCTCCGGCACCATTACACAGCTGATTCCGCCTTCGCTCGTTTTGATCGTGCTCGGTGCGCAGTTGGGCAAGCCGGTGGGCGAAATGTATGCCGGTGCGATTGGGCCCAGCATCGTGCAAGTACTGCTTTTCTGCATCTTCATCGCGGTGATAAGCCTAGTGCGCCCGCACAGTATGCCGGCGCTTCCACCCGAGGCGCGCACACTGCGTGGTGCTGCACTGGCGCGCAAAGTGTTGTGGGGCATGCTGCCCTCCGTGGCACTGATGTTTATGGTGCTTGGAACGATTCTCTATGGACTCGCAACGCCGACAGAGGCCGGCGCCATGGGAGCGGTTGGTGCGCTCGCGCTGGCGATCGCGCATCGGCGCTATAGCCACAAACTGCTATATGAAGCGATGGCCTCCACCATGCGCATTACGTCGATGGTGGTCTTCATTCTGATCGGATCGACGATTTTCGGTCTGGTGTTCAGACTTTTTGACGGCGATTTATGGATCGAGAGTCTGTTGCTCGATTTGCCAGGCGGGGCGATCGGTTTTCTCATCACCGTGAATCTGCTGGTCTTCGTGCTCGCCTTTTTTCTGGATTTTTTCGAAATCGCTTTTATTGTCATTCCGCTACTCGCGCCGGTCGCGCAAAAGCTCGGCATCGATCTGGTCTGGTTCGGCGTATTGCTCGGCGCGAATATGCAGACTTCCTTTATGCACCCGCCTTTTGGTTTTGCACTATTTTACTTACGTGGTGTTGCGCCGCGGGAAGTGCGCAGTCGCGACATCTATTGGGGTGCCTTGCCCTGGGTCGGCCTGCAACTGCTGCTGGTTGCGATATTGATTTTTTGGCCCGGACTGGTAACCGGCCTTATCGAGCCACAAGCCGTCATCGATCCTGCGAGTGTAGAAATCGACGTCCCCACGAATGAGGACTTTCGCACGGGTGAAGATGCCGGTCGGGCATTCGAATTACCCGCCCCGTGACGGGGGGCTTGTGAAAAGAGACAAATAGGTTATGCTGAAAAGGCAAACGTGGAGGAGGGGCCCGCGCTTGCTGCATTCCCGCTAGACCGCAACGATTGAGGCCGAAGCACGCCATCGACGATTTAAGGAAGCTTTGATTCGGATCGAATCACAACCTCCCTGAATTGGTGAGACGACAATCTTCAAGCGTGCCGATTCAATTTGTATGCGGACTGCGCGGGGTAACCAAGACAGCGCCGTTCCGGTTGCTTTCAGGGGTGCCGGCATCGGCGTGCTCACGAGGAGGTGTGCATGTCCACAGCAGCAGAGCAGATGAACGTAAACGGCCGAACGAAACGCGAAGAAAGAAAAGTCATCTTCGCATCGTCGCTCGGTACAGTGTTCGAATGGTACGACTTCTATCTCTATGGATCGCTTGCAGCGATCATTTCCAAACAGTTCTTTTCCGGCGTAAATCCAACCGCCGCATTCATTTTTGCGCTGTTGGCTTTTGCGGCGGGTTTCGCGGTGCGGCCCTTCGGTGCGATTTTCTTCGGACGCATCGGCGACCTGGTAGGCCGTAAATACACTTTCCTCATCACCATCCTGATCATGGGCCTCTCCACATTTATCGTGGGTCTGCTGCCCAACTATGCCTCGATCGGTGTAGCCGCGCCGATCATCTTGATCGCCTTGCGTCTGCTACAGGGATTGGCGCTTGGCGGTGAATATGGTGGAGCGGCAACTTATGTGGCCGAGCATGCGCCACACGGGAAACGTGGCTTACACACCTCGTGGATTCAAACTACCGCGACGCTGGGCCTTTTCCTGTCGCTGCTGGTGATCCTGGGTGTGCGGACCTACATTGGCGAAGAAGCCTTCGCCGATTGGGGCTGGCGCATTCCGTTCCTGTTGTCCTTCATTCTGCTCATCATCTCGATCTGGATTCGCCTCTCTCTGTCGGAGTCGCCGCTGTTCCAGCAGATGAAGAACGAGGGTAAGGGCTCCAAGGCCCCGCTCAAGGAATCTTTCGGTGAATGGTCGAACCTCAAGATCGTGATCCTCGCTCTGCTCGGCCTGACCGCGGGTCAAGCGGTGGTCTGGTACACGGGTCAGTTCTACGCACTGTTCTTCCTGACGCAAACGCTGAAGGTAGATGCGCCGACGGCCAACATCCTGATCGCGTTGTCCCTCATCATCGGCACGCCCTTCTTTATCTTCTTCGGCTGGCTGTCGGACAAGATCGGCCGCAAGGGCATCATCATGGCCGGTTGCCTTATCGCTGCGTTGACGTACTTCCCGCTGTTCAAAGCGCTGACTCATTTTGGCAATCCGGCGCTTGAGCAGGCTTTGGCGAGTTCACCCGTCTCGGTCGTCGCGGACCCGAGTGAGTGTTCCTTCCAGTTCAATCCGGTGGGCACGGCGAAATTCACCAGCTCCTGCGATCTTGTGAAGAGTTTCCTCGCGCGCAATTCGGTGAGTTACACGAATGTGGAAGCGCCGGCCGGGACAATCGCCACGGTGAAAATCGGCAGCGATGAAATCCAAAGCTTCGACGGCCGAGGGTTGGAGGCGGCCGATTTGAAAACCAAGACCGACGCCTTGAACAAGCAGATGGGCGAGGCGATCAAGCAGAATGGCTATCCGGGCAAAGCCGATCCAGCACAGATGAACAAGCCGATGCTGGTGGCGATTCTCACGCTGCTGGTGATTTACGTGACCATGGTATACGGCCCGATCGCGGCGATACTCGTCGAGCTTTTTCCGACGCGCATTCGTTATACGTCGATGTCCTTGCCCTATCACATCGGCAATGGATGGTTCGGCGGTTTCTTGCCGACAACCGCCTTCGCGATGGTCGCGGCGACGGGCGATATTTATTACGGGCTGTGGTATCCGATCGTGGTGGCCGTGATGACCTTTGTGATCGGCATGTTGTTCATCCGCGAGACGAAGGATCGGCACATCTCGCAAATATAAGGATTGTCGTCCAACAACAAAAAGCCCGCCTTCGAGCGGGCTTTTTGTTGAACGATTCTTACAAGGACGAGCCTGCATGGTCCATGCGATGGCGCATAAAAAACCGGCCGCATGAGCGGCCGGTTGAATAGAACGCTTTCGCGTTCGGGGAGCACTGGTAAAAATTTAAAGCGCGCCGTTATCCCACGGACCTGTGATTGCGAAAGTGATGCCGGGTGTCTGGATATTCACGAACAGCCATTCGTTGTGGAAGGTTGCGCCAGCAAATTCGTTATTGGTGAAATCGCCGGTGAAACCTTTGAAGCCGTTGAGAACCACGTTGTTTTCGCAGAAGGTGAACAGCGTGCCGTCGAAGGTCAAGCCATGCAATTTCTGCGGGCGACGCCCGCCGTCTTCGCACAGAATCGCCGCGCCGCGGGGACTGATGGCGATGTTGTCGGGGTTGTTCAACACTCCGACGCCAGGGGATTCGTAAACCATGGTCAGCGTTTCTGCGCGCGGATCATATTTGTAGATCTGGCCTTGTCCAGCCGCGCCACCGCTGGTGGAGGTGAACCACACCATGCCCTGTCCGTACCAACAGCCTTCGCCGCGGGCAAAACGCGCGCCGCCTTGCACGAAACCCTGCGTGTAAACGCCGTTGCCGTTGGTTCCTGTGGAATAAACCTTTTCCGGATCGGCGATATCGACCCATTCCACATCCCAAGTCGTGCCATTCGATGCAGTTAAACGCAAATCGGCCTGAAGCACGCCGACGACTTTAAGCATTTGCAGTTTGCCGCCTTGTGCGAGGCGCGTGGGCACGTCGGGAATAAAGCGGAAGAAGCCAGAGCTGCC
>DATEEW010000325.1:0-5133 GCA_035280965.1 Burkholderiales bacterium | reverse complement strand
GTGAACCATAGGCGATCGCGTTTCGCGTCGAAACCAATATGTTGCAAAAGGCCGCGTAGTGGTGCGAGACAGCCTTGCAGATCGCCGATTGCATAAGTCGCCATAAGGAAGAGCCTGCTTAAGTACTAAGGAAGCTCTGATCAAGTTCCTCTCGCAATCAGAGCTTCCCTGAATTCGCGGGGACAATCTGCGGCCTGCCGCAGATTGCGGCGAAGGCTAATGCCGCTGCAAGCGGCGTTATGCCGGAGGCAATTTTAAGGGGGCGGGCCCCCCTTAATCAAACATTCCCTAAATATGATCGCGGGTGCTTGTAGTTATACGAGCGAGGGTAATGCAACTCAAAGACTTAGACGTCGTAAATCCGCGATGACGCCCATTAAAAAACTTCAATTGAAACTCATTCGAATGCTACGCGATCTGCGTACCTCGTCGATACTGGATCGCTTCCGCCATATGAGAAGCTTGTATGGTGTCAGCCTCGGCGAGGTCGGCGATGCTGCGGGCAAGTTTCAACACGCGGTGGTACGCCCGGGCGGAAAGATCGAGCCGGCTCATCGCGGTCTTCAATAAACTTTCCGCTTCGCCGGATCGCTTGCAATGCGATTCGATTTCGGCTGCGCTCAATGCGGCATTGGGTTTGGCTTGCCTTTCAAGTTGCAATGTATGGGCACGCATCACGCGCTCGCGGACCTGCGCGCTGGATTCACCCTCTGCTCGTGAGGCCAGGGCTTTATGTGGAACGGCCGGCACTTCGATCTGCATGTCGATCCGATCGAGCAGCGGGCCGCTGATTTTGTTTCGATAACGCGCGATTTGATCGGGCGTACATTTGCATCTCGCGTTGTAGTGGCCCAGGTAACCGCAGGGACACGGATTCATCGCGGCGATCAATTGAAACTGGGCGGGAAACTCAGCTTGCCTCGCGGCGCGCGAGATGGCAACGCGCCCGGATTCCAAGGGTTCGCGCAAAACCTCCAACACATTACGATCGAATTCTGGGAGTTCGTCGAGAAAAAGAACGCCATGGTGTGCCAAGGAAATCTCGCCAGGTCGCGGATCGCTGCCGCCACCGACTAACGCGACTGCGGAGGCCGTGTGATGCGGCGCACGGTACGGACGACACATCCATGCAGCGGTTTTGAAACCCGGCGCAGTGAGAGAATGCAAAGCCGCGGTTTCTAGTGCTTCAGCTTCGCTCATCGGGGGCAATACGCCCGGGAAGCGACTTGCGAGCATGGATTTACCCGTTCCGGGCGGGCCCACCATCAACATACTGTGTCGACCTGCGGCGGCTACTTCAATGGCACGCTTGGCCTGGGCTTGGCCTTTGACTTCGGCGAGATCGGGATAGGTTTGCAGCGATGCGACAGGCTTTGAACAATGCGGCGCGATAATTTGAGCACCGTGTAGATGCGCGCACACCTCTAACAAGCTATTCGCGGGATGAATACGTGCGTCGCGCACCAGCGCCGCTTCGTTCGCATTCATGATCGGCAACACAAACGCACGGCCCGATTGCGACGCGCGATACGTCATCGCCAATGCGCCCCGAATGGCGCGTAACTCACCGGATAGAGAGAGCTCGCCAGCGAATTCGTAGTCGTTCAAGCGATCCCGCGGAAGTTGCTCAGAGGCCGCGAGTATCCCCAGCGCGATCGGCAAATCGAAACGACCACTTTCCTTGGGTAGATCGGCCGGCGCAAGATTGACCGTAATACGACGCGCTGGGAATTCGAACTTGCAATTGACCAGGGCCGCGCGTACGCGATCCTTGGCTTCCTTGACTTCGGTATCCGGCAAACCGACGATGGTGAAACTAGGCAGGCCATTGGCCAAATGAACTTCGACACTGACAGCAGGGGCTTCCACCCCATTCAAAGCGCGACTGTGCAGGACCGCCAGCGCCATACCGGGAGCCGCTATTCGCCCTTACGCAGCGCTTCTAAAGCGGCGACGCGCGCTTCCAAAGCGGCCAGCTTGTCATGCGCCCGGGCCAGCAATTCGGTCTGTACATCGAATTCCTCGCGCGTTACCAAATCGAGCCGACTGAAAGCCGCCGTCAGCATAGCCCGCAGGTTTTTTTCTAGGTCTTTAGCGGGAGTCTGAGCAAGGATTTCGGCCATGCGCCGATTCAATTCTTCGAAGAATTCAGGGATTTGCATGCGGCGAGTCTAGCATGCAGCTTCCGCCTCATTTCTCCACACAATCTCCCCCCAACGGCCTAGCACTGTAATAGTGCGGGCAATCGCCAACTCGCCCCAAAATGGGGCGTCATTACAGATAGGTTGCATGTTCCCATTTATAACCTATTGATTGTTTTGTTGAATACAACTGGCATGTGAAATGCTGAAAGGGCCCGTGCTGTTTTTATTCAAAAAGTCTACAAGGGGCCAGGTAATGAAAAAACTTTTAATTGCTGCCGCAGTAAGCGCTGCATGTGCCGCGCCGCTCACAGTACAAGCACAAACACCCGCACCGGCGGCTGCAACGCCAGACCATACCGTTACGGGGAACATGGCAATCGTCTCCGACTATCGTTTCCGCGGTATTTCGCAAACGGGGATGGATCCGGCTATTCAGGGCGGTATCGATTACAGCCATTCCAGCGGTTTCTACCTGGGCAACTGGAACTCCAGCGTCACAAGCGACAGCTTCATCGACGGCGCCGGCATTGAAATGGACTTCTACGGTGGCTTCAAAATCCCCATCGGCGAAGCAACGCTCGATATCGGCGGCCTCTATTACTTCTATCCGGACGCCGAAATCGTAGATGGCGAAAAGTACGACACTTTTGAAGCTTATGTGGGCCTCTCCTACGGACCCATCAGCGGCAAAATCTGGTACGCCGTCACCGATTGGTTCGGGGTCACCGAAGACAGTGGTTACGAAGACGATACCGACGGTTCGATTTACTACGAAGTGAACGGCACTTTCCCGCTGGCCGACCAATGGTCGCTGGTCGCACACGTCGGTTACCAGGACGTCAAAGGCAACAACGGCGATCTGGACTACATGGACTGGAAACTCGGGGTGGTCTACGACTGGAGCGGTTGGATGCTCGGCGCCGCCGTCGTGGGCAGCGATGCCGACGATGATTTTTATTTCGTCGATAACAACGATGCGACCGGCGATACAACAGTCGTGCTTTCCGTCAGCAAAACCTTTTAACTCTCCTGTATCTCCGGGGCCGGCACCCGCCGGTCCCCTTGCAATTTAAAGGGAGCATTCATGAAGCTAGTCACAGCCATCATCAAGCCCTTCAAGCTTGACGAAGTACGCGAAGCGCTGTCGGCCATCGGTGTACAAGGCATTACGGTCACCGAGGTCAAAGGTTTCGGCCGGCAGAAAGGTCACACAGAGCTGTATCGCGGTGCCGAATACGTGGTTGATTTTCTGCCCAAGGTCAAAGTCGAGGCGGCAATCAAAAGCGAATTGTTGGACCAGGCGATCGAGGCGATCGAGAAGTCTGCCAATACGGGAAAAATCGGCGACGGGAAAATCTTCGTCTTCGAACTCGAACAAGTGGTTCGTATCCGCACCGGCGAGACCGGCGTGGACGCGCTTTAATCTTCAGGGAGAAAACATAATGAAGCGATTGATCGCTTTGCTCGCCATGTTCGCGGCGCTGTGTTTCGCCGTACCAAGCATGGCCCAAGAGGCTGCGGCACCCGCAGCGGATGCAGCGGCGGCAGTGGCGCCGGCGGCAGCAGAAGCCGCACCCGCACCCACGCCCGACAAAGGCGATGTGGCGTGGATGCTGACTTGCACCGCATTGGTGTTATTGATGAGCGTACCCGCGCTGGCGCTGTTCTATGGCGGCTTGGTCCGCTCAAAGAACATGCTTTCCGTGCTGATGCAGGTCTTCGTGGTGTTCTCCTTAGTGACGGTACTGTGGTGTATTTACGGCTACAGCTTGGCGTTCACGGAGGGCAACGCGTTTTTCGGCGGCTTTGATCGCTTATTCCTGAAAGGGACTTTCGATCCGGCAAGCGGCGCATTCTCGATGGGTGCCACCTTCAGCAAGGGCGTGGTCATTCCCGAGTTGCTGTTCGTTGCCTTCCAGGCGACTTTCGCAGCGATTACTTGCGCGCTGATTGTCGGCGCATTCGCTGAGCGGATTCGCTTCTCGGCTGTTCTGATTTTCACGGTGATTTGGTTCACCTTCTCGTATGCGCCGATGGCCCACATGGTGTGGTTCTGGATGGGACCGGACGCTTACACTGACGCTTCACTGATCGATGGCCTGACCGCTAAAGCCGGGTTGCTGTGGCAATGGGGGGCGCTCGATTTCGCTGGTGGGACGGTGGTTCACATCAACGCTGGTGTCGCCGGCCTGGTGGGTGCCTATGTAATCGGCAAGCGTATCGGCTACGGCAAGGAAGCGATGAGCCCGCACAACCTGACCATGACCATGATCGGCGCTTCGCTGCTCTGGTTCGGCTGGTTTGGTTTCAACGCCGGATCGGCGTTGGAAGCGGGTAACTTTGCGGTGCTCGCCTTCATCAACACCTTCCTGGCAACGGCTTGCGCAGTGCTGAGCTGGACCTTCGCTGAATGGATGCTGAAAGGCAAACCCTCGATGTTGGGTGCGGCTTCGGGTGCAGTAGCCGGCTTGGTTGCGATCACGCCTGCGGCAGGTAACGTCGGCATTATCGGCGCGCTGGTGATCGGTCTTGCAGCCGGTGTGATCTGCCTGTGGGGTGTGAACGGCCTGAAGAAAATCCTGGGCGCAGACGACTCGCTCGACGTATTCGGCGTGCACGGCATCGGCGGTATTTTGGGCGCGCTGCTCACCGGCGTATTCAACTCGCCGGCACTAGGCGGACCTGGATTCCCCGCAAGCTGGGTGACCCTGGAAATGGTTGGCGCCGCCGACTACTCCATCATGTCGCAAGTAATCATCCAAGCAAAAGCGGTAGGGGTCTGCATCCTCTGGTCCGCGGTGGTTGCGTTCATCGCCTTCAAGATCGCCGATATCCTGGTCGGTCTGCGCGTGACGGAAGAAGAGGAACGCGAAGGCCTGGATATCAACTCGCACGGCGAGACGGCCTATCACATGTAAGTGTCTTAAAGGATGCGGTCCTCCTCCCGCATTCTCTTCAACGGGCGCCTAAGGCGCCCGTTTTTTATTGT
>DATEEW010000324.1:0-8873 GCA_035280965.1 Burkholderiales bacterium | reverse complement strand
TACTCGGCAGCATCGTCGCCGGCGGCGTGTTGTACGTGATTGCAAGCGGCGCAGCGGATTTCGACGTTTCCAAAGGATTTGCCTCCAACGGCTACAGTGCCCATTCGCCGGGCGGCTATTCTTTGCTGGCCGCACTCGTCTGCGAAGTGGTGATGACCATGTTCTTTCTTTTGGTCATTCTCGGCGCCACAGACAAACGCGCGCCGGCAGGGTTCGCCCCCATTGCAATCGGGCTTGCACTGACGCTGATTCACCTCATCAGCATTCCGGTAACCAACACCTCGGTCAACCCTGCTCGAAGCACCGGTGTCGCGATCTTCGTGGGCGACTGGGCCGTTGCTCAACTTTGGCTGTTCTGGCTCGCGCCAATCGTCGGGGCTTTACTCGGAGCGGTCGTTTATCGGTTTATCGGCGAGGATAAAT
This sequence comes from Burkholderiales bacterium, assembly GCA_035280965.1. GTDB lineage: Bacteria > Pseudomonadota > Gammaproteobacteria > Burkholderiales > SG8-39 > DATEEW01. The sequence goes on along the minus strand of DATEEW010000324.1, from coordinate 8,450 downwards.
AGGTGCCACACCCGCCCTTGCTTCAGGCCCACATCGAGATCGCGTAAAGATGATCCTGACCTCTGCGAAGACACCGGATGGATACATCGGTTGTCTTGAAGGCTGGCATCGTCGTTACGTAGAGGCGTTGCGCTCAGTCGTCTTCGCGACGCTACCCGATATCGAGGAACGCTTGAAATGGGGCCATTTGGTGTACGTCCTGAACGGACCGGTTCTGCTGATCCGATCTGAACCGCATCGTGTTTTGTTCGGATTCTGGAGAGGCCAGCACTTGCGACATATCGAACCTCGATTGAAGCCGGGGGGCAAGTACGAAATGGCTACGCTTGAGATCGTGCGCGACACGCCTCTTGAGAAGGCAACGGTCGCGCGTCTTGTCGAACAGGCATGCGACTACAATCGCACGATCGGCGATCCCACCATTGTCTCGAGTTAGGCGCTGATGTAACTTAGACCTCTCGTATCAACCAATGGGTGGTCGTGAAATATCCTTTAGCACCGAATGATCGAAGCGGGCGAAAAATCAGGGTTGGAGATAGAGTTCGGGTTATAGGCGTCCCTGATCTATCAGGGATGTCTAAACAAGGGGTAGAAGAATCCCTACCTGTGTTTCAATATTGGGTTGGGAAATACAAAAGAATTGCGGCCTTTGATGAATACGGCTGCGCCCAACTGAACTTTGTCATTTCAAGCGGAAAACTGAAGGGTTGGCACAGGGTAGGAATAGAACCGTTTCTCCTACATCTACCGCACAGCGGTCTAAACGCGAAGTCTACGGGGCGCCGCACATACGGCGCAGGCGGTTAGCACAGGCAGCGTGTTGATAGAAAAATAAAGGACCATGCGTCCAGGAGGATGTAATGCAAAGTGATGGACCGCTCGACGTGCTCCCTCTTTGGGGCGCGTTTTTCGTAATCTTGCTGCTGGTCCTAGTGTCTGTCGAGGTTGGCTACCGCTTAGGAAAATATCGAAGTCGCAACACAGAGGAGAAGGAATCGGCAGTCGGGGCGATGGTCGGGGCAACGCTTGGTTTACTTGCCTTCATGCTGGCCTTCACTTTTGGATTGGCGGCCGAACGTTTCGACGAGAGGAGACAGGCCGTTCTCGACGAGGCCAATGCGATCGGATCTGCATATTTGCGCGCAGGGATGATTGGTGAGCGGCGCGAAGAAATACGTGCGCTTTTGCGCACCTATGTGGATACGCGTTTGGAAGCGATACAGTCAGGACACATAGCGGAAGGTATCCGCCAGTCGGAGCGACTACAGACCCAACTGTGGACGCACGCCGAAACCATCGCTGGACAACATCCCACCTCGGTTACCGTCGGCCTCTTCGTCCAATCGGTGAATGACGTGATCGACCTCCACGCAAAACGTGTGACGTTCGGGGTGAGAAACCGTATCCCCCCTGCCATCTGGCTGGCGTTATTAACTGTCGCCGCCCTTTCTCTCACCGCCATGGGTTATCACGCCGGCCTTTCCCGGACGAGCCGGTCGGTAGCTGAGATTGTGGTCGCCGGCGCCTTCGCTGTGGTTCTCGGACTTATTGCGGATCTGGACCGGCCGCAAGAAGGCTTCCTGAAGGTGAGCCAACAGGCGCTGATCGACGCGCGACAATCCATGCAACCGCCACGAAAATGAGGAACTCATGGACGTCACCTGTCTGTTTTATGCCGACAACAATTTGATACGCGCAACCATTGGCGGTGCTTTCTATTTAACCGGTGCGAAAACAACATTTGTACAAGTGCTCGACGAAATCCTGCAGCATAAGGCAAAAAAAGTATTGATTGATGGCCGGACGATAACGGGAAACCCTAAGGCCGTAGAACGTTTTTTTTACGGCGAATTTGCAGCGGCTGCCATTGCCGAAGTAAGTGAACGTGGCCTTTCGCACGTTCCTCAATTCGCCTACGTGCTTGCGGAGCCCGTCCTCGATAAGCACCGCTTAGGCGAAACGGTTGCCGTTAATCGCGGCATGAACGTCAAGGCCTTCGACAATCTGGATGCGGCGGAGCGTTGGTTGGGAATTGAGCTATCCAACGGTTGACAACATGCTCGGCGCCCCAAGCATATTTTTTCCCGTTCTCATCTTGGCGCTCTGGACCATCGGCGTGCTTGTTCTGGTGGGCTATACGCGCATTCGCGCCGCTGTTCAAGGCGCGGTAAAGGTGTCCGATTTCAGATTCGGGGAATCGTCTGCCGTGCCCGAGCGAGTGCGGCTGATCAATCGAAATTACATGAACCTGCTCGAGGTTCCGGTGTTGTACTACGTCGTGTGCGTCGTTACCTATGTTGTCGGCGCCGTAACAAGCACGATCGTTTTCCTCGCATGGCTTTATGTGGCGCTGCGTATTGCGCACAGCTGCGTACATCTGACTTACAACAATGTGCTGCATCGACTCTATGTTTTCGTCGCGAGCAATATTGTGCTTCTGGTTCTCTGGATCGCGGTCGCGCTCCACCTTGCTTCGATGCGTTGAGGCGTATCAGGGCATCAAGGCCAGCGGCGGCTCGCTCATCAACGCAACTTGTTCGCGCAGCTCAAGAACCCGATCTTGCCAATAGCGCTGCGTATTAAACCAGGGGAAGGCCGCGGGAAATGCGGGATCGTGCCAGCGGCGCGCAATCCAGGCGCTGTAATGAATGAGACGCAAGGTGCGCTGCGCTTCGATCAAATGTAATTCTCGCAGATCGAATTCGCAGAAATCTTCGTAGCCGGCCATCACGTCGCGCAACTGCCGCGTCATCGATTCGCGGTCGCCGGACAGCAACATCCACAAATCCTGGATCGCCGGACCCATGCGCGCATCGTCGAAGTCCACAAAATGCGGACCGTCGTCCGTCCACAGCACATTGCCCGCGTGACAATCGCCGTGCAATCGCAAATGCTTTACCGTACCGGCCCGCGCGTAACAGGCTGCGACGGCCTCTAGCGCTTGATCGACAACACTCCGCCACGCAGCGAGCAAATCGGGTGGAACGAAATCATGCGCCAGCAGCCAATCGCGTGGCTCGATGCCGAAGCTTTGTAAATCGAGTGTGGGCCGCTCGATGAAGGGTTTGACCGCGCCGAGGGCATGGATACGTCCGATGAAACGGCCCATCCATTCCAAGATGTCGGCTTGTTCGAACTCCGGGGCACGGCCGCCGCGACGCGGATAGACCGCAAAACGATATCCACCGTGTTGGTGCAGCGTTCGCCCATCGAAAACGGTGGGCGCCACCACCGGCAATTCTTGTTCGGCCAGTTCGAGCGTGAAGGCATGCTCTTCCAGAATCTGCGCATCGGTCCATCGTTCGGGGCGATAAAACTTCGCCACAACCGGCGGGCCTTCTTCCTGCCAGACTTGGTAGACGCGATTTTCGTAACTGTTCAGAGCGAGTTGCCGCCCGTCGCAACGGAGCCCCAGGCTTTCGATCGCATCAAGCATGCAATCGGGGGTTAAAGCCGCATAAGGCGGCGCATGGGTTTCACTCATGCCCCTATTGTACGGGGCGCGCCCGCTTGCCCCGCAGGAATCGGTTTTGCAGAGCTGCTCCGGTATAGTTGCAGACTTGAACCAAGGTCGATCGGGGCGGTCCCAGCCCATCTGCCGGATGGATGCATCCGCTCACCGGGCATGATCGTTGAAGGATTTTAATGAGCGAAGCTAAAAAAGTCGTAAAAAGCGACGATGAATGGCGGGCGCAACTCTCGCCGACGGAATACGAAATTACCCGCCAAGCCGGCACGGAACGCGCATTTACCGGTCGGTTTTGGAACCACTTCGAGGATGGTGTCTATCGTTGCGTGTGCTGCGGAGAACCCTTGTTCAAGTCGGAAACTAAATACGATCACGGCTGCGGCTGGCCTTCGTATTCCGCCCCAATTTCCAAGGAAGCCATCGAAGCGCTGCCCGATTACAGCCACTTCATGGAACGCACCGAAGTCCGCTGCTCCAAATGCGGCGCTCATCTGGGCCATATGTTCGACGACGGTCCGCAACCCACGAGCGAACGCTATTGCATCAATTCCGCCTCACTCAAATTCGACAAGAAATAAGCGCAATGAAATTTTTCTTCGATCTGTTTCCGGTCATTCTATTTTTCGGCGTCTACTACGCGTTCGGGAAAGACATCTATCTGGCAACGATGGTGATCATTCCCGCCGCCGTCGTGCAGGTGATATTCGCCAAACTCAAGTTCGGCAAAGTCGACAACATGCTGTGGGTCTCTCTGGCGCTGATTGTCGTTATGGGTGGCCTGACTCTTTGGTTGCAGGACAAGCGCTTCATCATGTGGAAACCCACGCTGTTGTACTGGCTGTTCGCGGCGGTGTTGTTTCTATCTCCCGTGTTTGCCAAACGCAATCTGATCCAGTCGATGCTCGAAAAAGAAATTCAGGTGCCGCAGCCTGTATGGGGCCAACTCAATGTAGCCTGGGCCTTGTTTTTCGCGGCCATGGGCGCGTTGAACCTGTATGTGGCCTATAGCTTCAGTGAGGAAACCTGGGTGAACTTCAAGCTTTGGGGCGCCACCGGATGCATGCTCGTGTTCGTGATAGCGCAAGGGCTATATCTTGCACGTCATATCGAGGACGAAAAAAAGGCATGAGTATTGAGCGCTTGATCCGAGAAAAGCTCGCTGTGCTTCAACCGGAAAGTCTCGAATTCGCCGACGATAGCGAATTGCACCGTGGCCATGTCGGTGCCCAAAGCGGCGGCGGCCACTACCGTTTAACCATCGTTTCGCCGTTATTCAGCGGAAAAAACAGCGTCGCGCGTCACCGGATGGTTTATGCCGCCCTGGGACCGCTGATGCAGCGTGAAATCCACGCGCTCGCCGTGCAAGCAAAAGCGCCCGGCGAACAGTAGAATCACACCTCTTTGAGCAGTAAACCCAAGAAAGGACTGTATCGATGATTTCCTCTACCCCACGGCTGCTCCTCGCAACCTTGCTGGGATTGGCCGTGCCCAGCGTTTCGGTGGTCGCCCTGGCCCAGACCAGCGCCGCCCCGGCCGCCAAAGTCAATGGCGTCGTGATTCCCAAATCGCGCGTCGATGTTTTCGTCAAAGCACAACAGGCGCAGGGTGCGCCCGACAGTCCTGAATTGCGTAAGGCCGTGACTCAGGAACTGGTGATGCGCGAATTACTCGCGCAGGAAGCCACCAAAAAAGGGCTCGCCAAAGATCCGGAAATCCAGGCGCAACTCGAACTCACGCGTCAAAGTGTGCTGGCCGGCGCCTATCGCCAAGACTTCGTCAAAAAGAACCCGGTCAGCGATTCTGCTTTGAAAGCCGAATACGACCGTCTGAAATCGGAGGCGGGAGATAAGGAATACAAAGCGCGTCACGTCCTGGTGGAAACCGAAGCCCAAGCGCAGGAAATCATCGCCAAGTTGAAAGCGGGCGAAAAAATCGAAGACCTGGCCAAAAACTCCAAAGACCCCGGCTCCAAGGAAAAAGGCGGTGATCTGGATTGGAATCCGCCCGGTGCCTTCGTAAAACCCTTCTCCGATGCAATGACCAAGCTGGAAAAAGGCAAATACACCGATACGCCCGTGCAGACCAAATTCGGTTATCACGTCATTCAACTGGATGACGTGCGTCAAGCACAATTCCCCCCCTTCGATGAAGTGAAAGGTCGGCTCGCCCAAAGCATGCAGGCACGCGCTTTCGAGAAGAACGTTGTCGAACTGCGCAAGAAAGCGAAAATCGAGTAATTCCGAGCGGGGTCCTTGGACCCCGCAAACGGAAGATGAATCATCCTCCGTTCATCGATCTGTGGCTGCTGCGCTATGAAAGTGTTGCGTTAGCCGGCGGCCCTGCCTGGTTCAGCGAGGAAGAGCACGCCCGCCTCGCTTCCATGCATCATCCACGGCGTCGACTGGAATTCGTTCTAGGTCGGCGTTTGTTGCGTCATGCGCTCCAATCTCGTTATCCCAATGCATTTCGCGGGTGGCGCGTCGAAGCGCCGGAGACCGGACGCCCGTTCCTGGAAACCGAAGACTCAAGTCCTCCTCCCACGTTCAGCATCAGCCATTGCAAAGGGCATGTCGCCTGCGCCCTCGCGCCCATGGGTCCTATCGGCGTCGATGTCGAATGCATTGGGACACGCAAACGCGATGTGGCGTCCCTGAGCGCAGCCGTACTGCATCCAATCGAGCAAGAACGTTTAGCCGCATCGAATGCGGTGGATCGCGAACGTCTTTTTTTGCGTTTCTGGACCTTGAAGGAAGCCCTCGCCAAGGCATTGGGGCTTGGCCTCGCAATACCGATGCGGGAACTGGCCATTGTCGATGACAGGCTAGTCCACGCGCCGACGGAGATCGAGTCCCCCGATTGGCGGTTTCATTCCCTCGAAAAAGACGCTTTATGGGTCGCTTTGGCATGGAAAAACGCCGATGCCGCGCCGCACCTACGGGTGAATTGTGTCGAAGCGCAAAACTTGCGGGGGTGATTGAGCAGGTTTCCGCACTATGCGGTAGTCCGGATGGATGAGTGCGAGGGCGGCCGCCCCACCTCGGCTTATAATCTCGTCGCTGTGGTTGAAAGCGGCTCAGATCGCTTCGAAGGTGCCATAGACGGGCTGAGCGCCCGCAGTCTCGGAATTGCGGCCATTAAATGAGACTTCCTCTTGGATAGGAAGCCCGGCAATCCAGATACGCTCAGGGGGAAGCCAATTTCTTATTCAAAGCAAATGAATGCGTCCACTTCGGCATTGAGCCGGATTTTGCCCATCGCGCGCTGGTCGGTATGGCCTGCCGACCGCGCCGACGAGGCCCAAGCGGCACCCAAGCTCGATTTCGTAGAGCCGATGCTGCGTCGTCGCTTGAGCGATCTGGCGAAAATGAGCTTATACGTCGCGCAGGATTGTGTGCGCGACGAGCCGCGCGTGCGCTTCGTGTATGCCTCGCGTCACGGCGAATTGCACAAGACCACGGCGATGCTCAAAGACTTGGCGCAAAACGAGGCCTTGTCTCCCACCGCTTTTAGTTTATCGGTGCTGAACGCGAGCGCCGGCTTGTTTTCGATTCTGCGCAAAGACCCTTCGCCGGCGACCGCGATTGCCGCAGCCGAAGCGAGTTTCGGTTTCGGCGTACTTGAGGCGATCGCGCAATTCGAAACGGATCGCAGTACGCCTGTGCTGTACGTATACGCCGATGAAGAAGCTCCCGCCTTGTACGAGGTCGCAGAACCCGGGTTGTTTCCGCATGCGATCGCAATGCTGCTCAGCGAGGATGCGGATCTGCACGTGCACCTGGAGTATGACGAGTGCTCCGAAGCGCAGACCCACCAACAATCTCAATCGCTCAGTTTTCTTTCCTGTCTGCACGAAGGACGAAGTGAATGGCGGCACGATGGCCGCCGCTGGGCTTGGCAGGTGGCGCAATGAGCAGCGCGTTGAACTATGGATGGCGCGTCGCTGCCACCGGAGTCTCTTTCGCCACCTTCGGCATCGGCGGCTTGTTTCTGAGCATGACGGTATTCCCGTTAATCCGACTGTTTTCCAACGGCGAACGGCGCTGTTATCGCACGCGCCGGATGATTCAAAAATCCTTCAGCAGCTTTGTGCGCATGATGGAAATATTGGGCATCATGCGCTTGGAAGTTCGCGGCGCGGAGAAATTGCGCGACTGCCGCGATGTATTGGTCCTGGCCAATCATCCGACCCTGATCGATGTGGTGGTGATCGTTTCGCTCATGCCGGCCGCCAGCTGCGTGGTGAAGCGCGCATTATTCCGCAATTTCTTTTTGCGCGGGGTGGTGCAAGCGGCCGACTACATCAGCAATTCGGAATCTGAGGCGCTCATCGACGATTGTGCCGCCGACTTGCAGCGCGGCCACCCACTGGTGATTTTTCCCGAAGGGACACGCAGCGTCAAAAATGAACCGCTGCATTTCCAGCGCGGCGCGGCCTACATCGCAATGCATAGCGGCAAACCCGTACTGCCGGTGTTGATCTATTGCGATCCGCCGACCTTAAGCAAAAGCGAGAAGTGGTTTCAGATTCCGGCGCGCCGCTTTCATGTACGCGTCGAAGTACTCGATGCCATCAGCGTCAAGGAATGGACCGATCCCGCCGAAGCGCCCACGCTCGCCGCCCGTAGACTCACCCGTAATCTGGAAGACTTTTTTACCAAGGAACTTGCTGCGCATGGCTGATATGGAACTGGACATCAAGCGGCTGCTGATCGATGCGCTCGAGCTCGAAGACATGCAGCCGGAAGACATCGGCAGCGAATTGCCGCTTTTCGGCGACGACGGGCTGGGCCTCGACTCCATCGATGCGCTGGAGATCGGCGTCGCTATACGCAAAAAATATCAAGTCAAACTCGAGGCCAACGACGCCGGCAATCGCGAACATTTTCGCACCGTCGCCAGTCTGGCCCGTTTCGTCGAGCGAAATACAGCAAGCGCGCTCGAAGCACTGGGGAGAACGACGTGAACGACGAACAAATTCTGA
>DATEEW010000323.1:0-4105 GCA_035280965.1 Burkholderiales bacterium | reverse complement strand
CGAGTGCATCGGATGCGCCGCTTGTATCGATGCCTGCGATCAGGTGATGGACAAAATGGGCTATGCGCGTGGACTCATCCGCTACTCCACGTCCAATGCGCTGGCGAAGGGTTGGACCAGTGCGCAAATGTGGAAGCGCGTGTTCCGTCCGCGCGTATGGATTTACACGGCGATTCTGTGGCTCATCATCGCCGGAACAGGTCTTTCGCTTTACATGCGCGTTCCGCTAAAGGTCGATGTGTTGCGCGACCGCGCCAGCCTGATGCGCGAAGTCGAGGACGATCAGCTGGAAAACGTTTATCGCGTGCAAATCATGAACACTCAGGAAGTCGGCCATCGTTATCGCATCAGCGTAAGCGGCATCGAATCGCTGGTGGTGGCGGGGGCGGACGAAATCGACATGCCGCCGGCCACGACGCGGCAAATTCCGATACGCGTGCGACTGCATCGGGGCTTTGCGGACAAAGGTTCGCATCGCATCTATATTCAAGTACAGTCCATCGACGATCCAACTGTTTCGGCGGTGGAAGACTCGGTATTCCTGATTCGCTGAAGGAACGCGCATGAACGAAACCACAGCAGCACCGGCCCCTTGGTACCGCGACCGCTGGCCCTGGATCATCATAGCGGCCCCGGCGATTTCGGCCGTGCTCGGCATAGCGATGCTGGTGTTGGCGTTGGAGTCCGACGATGGTCTGGTCGCGGCCGACTATTACAAGCAAGGATTGACGATCAACGAGGTGCTGGACAAGGAAGCGCAGGCGCAGGCACTGCATATGCACGCGAAGGTTCAGATCGATCCGGCGCAAGCGCGTGTGCGAGTGCGCATCGAAGGCGATCAATCGAATGCCGGCGCGTTGAGCTTGCGGCTTGCCCATCCGACGCGCGCAGGCGAAGACCAGCAGTTGCGTCTGCGCATGGTGGGTGTGGGCCTTTACGAAGCGCCTCTACAAACCCTGGCCGCCGGCCATTGGCACGTGATGCTGGAAGACGAGGCGGGCACTTGGCGTCTCACCGGCGAGTGGCAAACCGGTGACGGCGAATTGGGACTCGCGGCGAAAGGCTCGTCATGAAAAAGGCGATCTGGATTCTGTGGCCCTCGTTCATTGTCGCGGGAATCGGCGAAACACTGTTCTTCACGGTCATCGATCCGATGAGCCTGGACTTGTTCGATAGCGCGCACGACTACAGCCGCCTGACGGTGTATTCGGTAGGGTTCTTCATGTTCTGGATGTTCGCCGCCGCTTCCAGCGCGCTCACCTGTTTCTTCCAACGCACGGCGGAGGAAATCAACCGCTGTCCACTCACGCCGCAAGAGCGTCCGGTCGGCTGTCCTAAACGCGACGAAGGCGACGCCTGCTGCTAAGGGGAAGCAAAGACGTGACCAAGGGTGTAACGTAGACGCATCGTCGAAGGTCCGAGCAAGGAGCAAGCGATGTTCAAGCATCTATTAGTGCCCGTCGATCCCTCCGAACCTTCGCACGCGGCGGCTTATTCGGCGCTGCAGCTGGCCAAAACCATGGGCGCGCGCGTAAGCCTTTACCATGCGATGGAAGCCGTCGAGACTTATTATTTCGACGAAGGCTTCGCCATGAGCGCCGAAGTGCTGACCGCACTGGAACAACGTGCTCGCATCGAGGGCCAGAAACTGCTCGATAGCGCAAAAGAACTGGCGGACGCCAATGGCGTTTCGTGCGAAATGCTATTGGATCGTCCACCGACTCCGGCGCGTGGCATTGTGGCAGCCGCCGAGAAACAAGGCTGCGATTTGATCGTCATGGGGACGCGCGGTCGCGGCGCGGTTGCTGCGGCTTTACTCGGCAGCGTCACCATGCGCGTGCTGCACGAGGCGAAAATGCCGGTACTGGTGATCCGCTAAGGGCGGAACGGTCGACGAGTGATCAGCAGCCGGACAAAGATCAGTCGCACTCGCGTCCAAGAATGCGTTTCAGGCCGTTCGGGTCTTCGATTTTGATCTGTTTCTGTTGTACCGAAATCAAGCCCTCTTCCTGGAAGCGCGAAAAGATGCGGCTCACGGTTTCGAGCTTGAGTCCGAGGTAGCTGCCTATTTCCTCGCGCGTCATGCGCAAGCGAAATTCGGTGGAGGAATAGCCCCGCGCGGTGAAACGCTGCGATAGATTTAGCAAGAACGCCGCCACGCGTTCTTCCGCGCGCATCGTTCCCAGCAGCATGATGACGCCCTGGTCGCGCACGATTTCGCGGCTCATCATTTTGTGGAACTGGTTCTGCAGGCTGCGAACCTGTTGCGAAAGATCTTCCAGGCGCGCGTAGGGGATCACGCAAACTTCGCTATCTTCCAGCGCGATGGTGCTGACGGTATGGCGATCGGTACCGATGCCGTCCAGGCCCATGACTTCGCCGGTCATGTGAAAACCGGTGACCTGATCGCGTCCGTCCTCCAGCACCACGGTGCTTTTGAAAAAACCGCTACGCACCGCGTGCAGCGAGCCGAATGGATCGTTGGCCCGATAAAGGGCTTCGCCGCGTTTGACTTTCTTGCGCGTATAGACCAGATGATCGAGCTGTTCGACCTCTTCCGGCGCCAAACCCATCGGCAAACAGAGTTCGCGCAGGCTGCAGGTGGAACAGACCGTTTTCAGTTGCTGAATGTTGATGGTTTTTTTGTCCCCGGAGGGGGTGTCGTCGGCGCGTTTGAGGCCAGTTTGATCCACATCAATCTCCGATTTCGAGGCCGCGCCACACTGCGAGCATGGAAAAGCGCTCCACTATGACCGCAAACGACCTCATTCTCGACGCCGACCTGCTGCGTCGCTTCGATAAACCGGGGCCGCGCTACACCTCATATCCAACGGCCGATCGCTTCGTCGCCGCCTACGATGCACAGACGCATCGTCGGACGCTGGAAACGCGTCGTCTACAAGCGGGGCGTCGGGGCCTTTCATTATACGTTCACCTACCATTCTGTAATACCGTTTGCTATTACTGCGCCTGTAACAAAGTGGTGACACGCGATCATAGCCGCAGCGCCAAGTATTTGAGGTACCTGGAGCGCGAAATGGACCTGGTCACCGATGTCATCGGTCGCGGCCAGCGTATCGACCAGCTCCACTGGGGCGGCGGCACGCCCACTTTCCTTGGCAACGAGGAAATCCGCGAGCTGATGAAAATGCTCAAAAGCCGCTTCGAATTCGCCGAAAGCGGCGAATACTCCATCGAAATCGATCCGCGCACCGTGGATGCCGAAAAAATGGCGATTCTGGGTGAGGTCGGCTTCAACCGCATTTCCGTCGGCGTGCAGGATTTCGATCCTGCCGTGCAAAAAGCCGTCAACCGGCTGCAAAGCTTCGAAGTGACCGAAAACGCCATTCACGCGGCGCGGGCCAACGGTTGCAAATCCGTCAACGTCGATTTGATTTACGGCCTGCCGTTGCAAACGCCTCAGCGCTTCGGGACCACATTGGCCAAAGTGCTGCAATTGATGCCGGATCGCATTGCGTTGTACAACTACGCGCATCTGCCGGCGCTATTCAAACCACAACGTCGCATCCATGAAACCGATCTGCCGGAGGCGGCAACACGTATCGAACTATTGAAATTGGCGGTCCGTGTTTTGCGCGGCGCGGGTTATCGCTATATCGGCATGGATCATTTCGCGCGGCCTGACGACGAATTGGCGAAAGCGCAGGAACTCGGACATCTGCATCGAAACTTCCAGGGCTATTCGACGCGCGCAGAATCCGATCTGCTCGCCTTCGGCGTTTCCGCCATCGGCGCCGTTGGCCCTACGTATAGCCAGAACGTCAAGGAGCTGTCGGAGTATTACGATCTGCTCGATCAGAACATTTTGCCGGTGATGCGCGGCATCGAATTGAACGCGGACGATGTGGTGCGGCGTTCGGTGATCCAGTCGCTCATGTGCCACTTCGCGCTTTCCATCGAGACGATCGAGCAGTCTTATCTGATAAAGTTCGATAAGTACTTCGCGCCTGAATTGGAAGCGCTGCGCGAATACATCGATCTCGGACTCGTGGAAATCGAGGACGGCTGGCTTAGCATCCGTCCTAAAGGCCGCTGGTTTGTGCGCGCGATCTGCATGGTCTTCGACCGCTACTTACGTCAAAGC
>DATEEW010000322.1:0-3244 GCA_035280965.1 Burkholderiales bacterium | reverse complement strand
ATGCCTATCCCCTTTGTTGGTGATGCCGAACCCTCTTCGGCTGGGTGGGCTTTGAGCGAAAGCTGTGCCATTTACAAAGGAAACAAAAAGGTTCAATGAAAACGCGTACTTGAATAGAGGCTTGTATCCAAGAACGGACGCAAGTAGAAGGTTGGTGCGCGATACTGGTGCGCATGCACCTAAGGCGCACATCGATGGTGCGACGTAGTTTATGTATTCCAGATGCGCAAGGACTGGGCTTCGACTGCGCATAACGCGGGGCGCAGAAGCTTGCGGCATTCGGCAAACAGATTGCGCGCTGTTTGCGCCGAGTGGCCTAGATGGCGGAGAACCAGGACGTTATCAACGAGCGTCACCGCCAGCAGGCGATCCGTCGAGTTGAGTGCACGTAAGGCCTGGATCACTGCAGGATCAAATTGCGCGCCGACCGCCACCATCGTCGCGTGCAGGCTGAACCGACCTAGACCTACAGCCGAAGCGAGCAAGGGATCATCGCCGCAGATCCGGCCTTGTTCACTCCAGCGTAATCGACCGTCAGTGAAGATTTCGCTGTGTTGGCGTACGCGGCCGGCGGCGAAGGGGCTGTCGCTTGCAGAAAGGCCCAGACAGTTGATTTCCCACCCGAGATATCGGGCGTTGCGGTGCAAATCGATGCGTGTGTGCAATTGAGCGATCGCGCCGGAATAGAAAATGGTTTCCTGCGGCAACCATTCCAACACTGCGCCATCGCCCACCGCGAACTTCAGTTGCTGCTGCGCAAGAGCGCCTGCAGAGCGATACCACTTACCCGCGCCCGGTGTACTCAATACGACGTGCGCTCTATGGCCTAGCCTCACATCGATATCGAGTTCGTCGCCGTTGGCAATACCGGCAGGGGGATGCAAGACAAAGTTGTGGCAGATACCGTCTTCGGGATACAGGCTTTTTTGAACCGCTAGCGGCCCTTCATGCTCGCGCCGCGCGAGGACCGTGCGACCGCGTTCATGGCCGTATTCCAGCATGAGCCTCGCATGCCAGGCCGGTCGCGCATCCGGTCTTAGGTCAGTGGGTAGATCGTTCGCTTGCATGGCGGCAGTTTGCGTCAGAGCCTGCCGCTACACAACCGCGCCGATGCCGTCGTAGAGCAATTTAACGCCGATGATGAACAACACCGTGTACGACGCGACAAAGAACATTTTGGGACTGAGGCGCGAACGCAGCCAGATACCCGCCGCCGCACCCAATGCGCCCAAGGGAATCAGAATGAACGAGGTGCCCAGATTCTCGGCGGTGAACAACCCAAGTGCAAAGTAAGGAACAAGCTTCGCCAGGTTCAGGAACAAAAAGAAAATCACCGAAGTGCCTACATGCAAGGCGGGATCGAGTCGCAGGGGCAACAGGTAGACAGAAAGCGGTGGTGCGCCCGCGTGCGCGACGAAGCTCGTGAGTCCCGACACGCAACCCCAGAATCCTCCCTTTGCGGTCGAAGGCTTCGGGGTTTCCGGTTTTGCTTTACGAAAACTGTTGAGCACGAATCCCACTGCGATTAGACCGACCACGATGCGAATCATGTCGTCGTTCAATAGCGAGAATACGAGCGCGCCAATGCCAACGCCCAAGATGCCTGCGGGCAGAATCACTTTCATGATGTTGCGATCCCAGACGGCGCGATAGGCCCATGCGGCCGAAACATCCATCACCACCAGAATCGGCAACATAATGGCCGCAGCCTGTACGGGAGAAATCACCAGCGAAAGAATGGGGACCGACAACCCGCCTGCGAGCCCGAGCCCGCCTTTGGCGATACCGGTAAGGACCACTGCGAAAAAGGCGACAAAATAAAACGAGGGGTCGGTAATGAAATCCAAGAGGGCGATGAAGCGCAAAAGCGAGGTGCGCGATTATCACACAGCACTTGCGATAGACCGCCGCTACAATCCGTCGACCTATGAACATTCTTGTTTTAGAAAGCTCTACCGATCGCCTTTCCCTCGCGCTGGGTGTGGGCGAACGTGTATACGAATGCGATTTTCACGCGGGACAAACGCATGCCGAATCGATTTTGGACGAAATCGGTCGCTTGCTGGAGACAGCGCAGCTCTCGCTCGCGGATTTGCAGGCGATTGTCTATGGTGAAGGCCCCGGTGCTTTTACCGGCTTGCGCATTGCATGCGGCAACGCGCAAGGGCTGGCGCTGGCGCGCGGCTTGCCGGTACTTGGTATAGGCAATTTATTAGCGGTGGCCGAGGAATCTGGCGCGGTGCAAGCGCTGGTCTGCCTCGATGCGCGTATGGGCGAGGTGTACCATGCCGCTTATCGGAAAGACGCTGGAGATTGGCATACGGTCAGTGCGCCGGGTTTGTACAAGCCGGCCGAAGTGCCCGTACCCTCGGACGGCGGATGGATCGGTTGCGGCAGCGGTTTTGCCGCATATGGCGAAATGCTGGAGAACCGATTGAAGGGCAGGTTGACGTGCACGCTGCCGGATATTTATCCGACCGCGCGCGCCATGTTGAAATTGGCTAAACCCCGGCTGGAAGCGGGGGCCGGGCAGGACGCGGCAACTGCCGCGCCGATTTATATACGCGATAAAGTAGCATTCAAAACGCACGAACGATGAGCGCAGTACTTAAACCGCAGTGGCGGGTCGAACCGTTTCAAGAAGAAGACCTCGGCGAACTTATCGCTATCGAAAAAACGGTTTACGAGTTTCCCTGGACGGTGGGAAATTTCCGCGACTCTGTGCGCGCCGGTTATTCCTGTTGGGCCTATCGCAGTCCCGCGGACGAACTGGTGGGCTATGGCGTTCTGATGCATGGCGTCGACGAAGCGCATTTGCTGAATCTAAGCATCGCCCAGTCTTATCAACGGGCCGGCCATGGGAGTCGCCTGCTCGAACATTTCATCGGCATCGCGCATAAAACCAAGGCCAAACTCATTTTTCTGGAAGTGCGCCCCAGCAATCTTGCAGCGCGGGCGCTGTATGCACGTCACAAATTCAAACTGGTCGGCACGCGGCGGGGGTATTATCCGGCCGCTTATGGACGCGAAGACGCGTTGGTGCTGAGCCTTTCCTTGAACGAAACCAAATGACAAGCCGAGCGCAAATTCTGGCCGAGATGGGTCTCGGCCCGATCTGGCGTTTGCGTTCGTCCGATACCGATAGCCATAGCGTCGAGCCTGTTGCGGCTATCGATGTCATATCCGAACCAAGCGACGCCCCGCTGGCGAAAGCGCCGATGGGGGACGCCCGGGCTGATCTCAT